>JAHFIS010000020.1 GCA_023246275.1 Candidatus Uhrbacteria bacterium | reverse complement strand
CTTCACGGTCTGCGGGACGTTCGTCGGGTTCACGACGGTCTCGCCCTGCTCGTACTCGCGCTTCCAGACGTTCGACGTCTGTTCCGCGCTTCCCTTCGGCGCGCCAAGCGGCGTGGCAAACTCGTCGTACGTCCAGAGCTGGGCATGGTTCTGCGTGCCGAAGTCGTAGCCGAAATAGCCGTCGCCGAGCAGCGTCGTGGCGAGTCCGAACCGCATCTTCTGGTAGTTGGTCTGCGCGCCGGTGTTGTCCGTGTTCACGTTCACGGCGATGACCGCGTCGTGGCCGAGCTTCGACGGGAGCGAGAGGTAGTCCTTCGTCTGCCAGTTCCAGACCGAGGTCGCGTCGCCCGTGGAAGGGAACGTCTCGAACATGCGGCCGTTGACGTATGGCGCGAAGGAAGGCGAGGACGATCCGTTCGTGAGGATGATCGCGGAGCTTCCGAGCTTCGACCGCGTCGCGGCAAAGAGACGCGCGTATCCCGCCTCCCAGTCGGCCCGGTCGTGCACCTCGTCGTAGAAGATTCCGTCCCAGAGCCCCGTGTCCATGATGCTCGTCTTCGCGAAACCTGCGAGATAGTCCGTCCAACCCGAGTTCAGGTCGAGCGCGTTGGTGTTCGGCCAGATGGAAACGCGTCCGCCGCGCTCGTCCTTTAGCCACCAGTCGGGCCGGATCCCTTTCTTCATTTGCGCGTGCAGCGGGTCGGACCAGAAGGCGTTGTTCCATGACACGGTCGGGACGTAGGCGAGAATGATGATGTCCGGGTTCAATTTTCGGACGGCGGAAAAAAACGGCTTGTTGTATACTTGGGCCTCGGAGGGGATCACGATGAGGTCGAAGCCCGCGAGCGACGCGATGGTCGACGCGCTTTCCAATGCCGAGCCGGACATCAGGTAGTAGTTCGACGTTCGCACGAAGTCGCCGTTCGCCGCAAGCGCGGCAACGGGGAAGAGCAGGGAGGTCAGAATGATCGCAAGGCGTTTCATGCGACGGGATTTTCATCGATCGACTTCGGGTTCGGTGAGAACAGCTTGTTCTTGATCCGCCACTGGTTCACGTACTGGCCGATTCCAGACCGGTCGCGCTTGTTCCGAACGGTCGTGGTATCCTGTGACCACTTGAGGAGGCTTTCGAAGTTAAGCTTATACCTTCCTTGGACCACGACATAGGTAATTTGTCCATTGGTAACGGCCCGACGGATCGTTCGCTGGGACACGCCGAACATCCGGGAAGCCTCGGAAACGGAGAGACGGATGATGGAGGTGATTGGCATAGGATTGGTTTATTTGTCTACACCAGTGTAGCCAAATCTAGCCAGAAAGTCCATTAAAACATTGCAATTCACCCAAGACACTTGATTTTTTGGCTAAAGTAAGCTACAATGCTCGCCATTCTGCGCTTCCGGTAATGAATCTAAATTTTGAACGAATCCTGTGCAGGAACTTACAGAAAAAATCTTACTGTTTCGAGTTCGGACCTCCCGAGACGAACAGGCGTTTGGGAAGCTGTACGATCTGTACAAGAAGGAACTGTTCCGGTTCGCCCGTTCCCGTCTGCCGACAAACGAGGACGCGGACGACCTGTCCGCCCATACGTTTTTTACGGCATGGACGATTATTACCACGTCCCATGGCGCGGAGGACGAGCACCATTTCCGCGGGCTCATTTATCACATTGCCCGTTGGGCGATCACGGATTTCTACCGGAAAAAGAAAGATGATATATCCGTCGACGCGCTTACGAACGCTGGCGTCCAGCTCGCGGATAATAAGGAAACGCCTGGCAAGATCGAGGCGGTCGCGGATCTGTCCATGTTGGTCCGGTATCTCGATCGATTGAAGCCAGAACAAAAGGAAGTGGTCATCCTCCGATATTTTCAGGATATGGAATACGAGGAGATCGCCAAGCGGTTGGAAAAAAATGTAAATGCCGTCCGCGTGATGCTGCATCGCGCGATCAAGGAACTGCGAACCTACCTATGACGACCCGAGAGCTGGAAAAATTTCTTCGATCCCATAAGAACGCCCCCGAATTCGGGGGCGACTATTCCGATGAACGGATGGATCTGGTCTGGAACAAGATTTCCGCCAAGATCGGGATGGAGTCTTCCGAGAGGCGTCCGGTGTCGCTCACGGCGAAGGACTACGTCGACTACTTCTCCTGGCAGATGTCGAACGTCTGGCTCAAGCCCCTGTCCGTCGGCTTCTCCGCGGTCATGCTCATCTTCGGAAGCTGGGTCGCCACGGTGAACGCCTCGTTCGACTCCGTGCCGGGCGACGTCCTCTATCCGGTGAAGCTCGCCACCGAGCACGCGCAGATCACGCTCTCGACATCGGGCGAGCAGCGCGCAAAGCTCCACGCGGAATTCGCGGGTCGCCGGCTCGACGAGCTGAACGCGATCACGAGCTCGAACGCGGACGGAATGGACGAGAAGGTCAAGGCCGCGGTCGACGGGTTCAAGCTCGAGATTGCCTCGGTCAACGACGAGCTGATGAACGTGCAAAACTCGGACCCGGGCCAGGCGGCCGCGCTTGCCATCGTGGTCGGACAGAAGACCGACGAGTTCCAGGCGACCATCGCGCAGTCCGAGCCACAGGTGTCCGACGCGAACAAGGGCGACGTCGCCGGGGCGGTCGCCGCGGCGCAGGACAGCGGGGCGCAGGCGCTGAACACGATCGTCACGAGCAATGAGACGAACGAACAGCCGGTCACCACCGAATCGCTCCAAAAGAGCTTCCAGGCGAAGCTGAAGGACCTGAACACGCGCATCGCCCTCTCCATCGGACGCCTCGCGGTCATCGACGGGGTGCTCGCGAAGCGGACGACGGTCGACCCGACGTTCGCCGACAGGATCAAGGACGCGAAGTCCGACGCGAACGCGCACGAGGATGAGATCCAGAAGGCGATGGAAGCGTTCGCAAGCGGAGGGTTCCGCAAGTCGTTCGACCTGCTCGCCGAAATCGACACGGACGTCACGCATTCCGAGGATATCATCACCGAGCTCGAAATTGACATCACCACCGGAGCGTAAGCTCTGGTCTGGCGCCCGAACGTCGGACGTCAAGCCAGGGCTTTCACCCCGCCTTACTTTGCTAAGGACGTGCACACGCTGAAAAGTCGAGGCTGCCAAGCCGCTTGTGCGCATGTGAATAATCGCTACACACTTACAATAATTATGACCGACTCCCTCAACATGGGAAAGAAGGCCTTCACCACGGCCGTCGCAGCTGCGACCATCCTGTGGTCCGTTGGCATCTCTTCCTTCGTCGCCCCGATGACCGCGCACGCCGCTTCTGCCGGCAGCGTCATCAAGGGCACCACCCTTTCCACTCTCTACTACTACGGCTCTGACGGCTCCCGCTACGCCTTCCCGAACGAGAAGACGTATTTCTCCTGGTACTCGGACTACTCGGGCGTCCAGACCATCTCCGACAGCGCCCTCGCGGCCATCCCGCTCGCCGGGAACGTCGTGTACCGCGCCGGATCCCGCTGGATCAAGATCCAGAGCGACCCGAAGACCTACGTCGTCACGCCGGAGGGCCAGATCCGCTGGATCGAGTCCGAGAGCGTCGCTTCCGGTCTTGCCGGTTCCGACTGGAACACCATGATCGATGACGTGGCCGACACCTTTTTCGTCGACTACACCGTCGGTACCTCCCTCACGTCGGCCACGAACGCCTTCAACGGCGCCTACGTGTCGATGGGCGGATCCAACTACCTCGTGAGCGGCAGCTCGAAGCGCATGGTCACCTCCGCTGGTGCCTCCGCCAACTGGCTGCAGTCCCGCAACCTTCTCGACGGTTCGAGCGTCACCCTCTCCGGCCTCTCGGCTGGAACGGAGCTCTCGTCCGCCGAGTCTTCCCTGATCGACGCGGCCCAGCTTGGAACGGCGGTCACGGGCGGCCTCTCGGTCTCCCTTGCCTCCGACACCCCGGCTTCCGCGACGGTTCCGGGCGGAGCGGCCTCCGTCTCCTTCACGAAGGTGAAGCTGATGGCGTCCTCCGGATCGGCCAGCGTCTCCCAGATGGTCTTCCATCTCGGCGGCATCGGCTCGCTCTCCGACATTGACAACTCCTACCTGTACGAAGGCTCTGTGCGCTTGACGGACGCCCGGTCCATCAACTCGTCCACGCGCAACGTGACCTTCTCGGGCCTTGGAATCTCCCTTGCCTCCGGCGCCTCCACCTACGTGTCGGTGCGCTCGGACGTTTCCACCGACGCGGTCGGCGGCGACACGGCGAGCTTCGCGCTCTCGAGCGCTTCCTCCGTCACCTCGACGGCGACGGTCTCCGGTTCGTTCCCGATCTCGGGCAACACCATGACCTTCTCCACGACGGACGCCGGAACGGTTGAGATCGACAAGACCGGTTCCATCACCGATCCGACGATCGGCGAGACGGGCGCGGACATTGCGAAGTTCAAGGTGACTGCGCATACCGAGGACGCCACGCTCTCCCAGGTCACGATCAACGTGGACCAGGCTTCCGACCACTCCAACTACAAGCTGAAGAAGGCCAGCACCGTCCTCGCCACCGGTACGGTGAGCGGCGACCTCGTGACCTTCGTGCTCACGAGCGGCCTCTTCATCAAGGACGGCGACAACGCCAACCTGACCGTTTCCGCTGACATCGGCGGACAGTCCGGCGACACCATCGGCGTTGGCATCGAGGCGGCCACGGACGTCGTTGCGGTGGGCAGCGACTACGGCTTCAACCTCGGCGTCGACCTCGACGTTGACGGCACCTACGGCGACACTGGCTCGCAGTGCGGCGATGGCGACAACTGCTCGTTCTCCACGATCCAGGGCGGCCAGCTGACCTTCGCCTTCAACGGCCCGGCGGCTGACGACATCCAGGTCGATTCCAACGAGCAGGACCTGATGGACTTCACCATCACGGCCGAGAACTACACGACGCTGAAGGAGTTCGACGTGAACGTCAATTCCTCCACCAGCGGAGGCGATGCCGACAACGGCCTCGTTCAGGACAGCGGCGACCTCAACCTTCAGAACATCGCCATTCGCGAGAGCGACGGCAGCGTCTGGATGGGACCGGAAGACCTTTCCGGTGACGAGGACGCAGCGGACACCGTGACCTTCACGGACGACCAGACCCTGCAGTCCGGCGAGTCCGTCGACCTTATGGTCACGGCCGACGTCGACGTGAACACCCCGGCGGACAACGTGTACTACGTTGCCATCGTCATGGGATCCGTCGTCGCGGAAGACGCGAATGGCGACGATGTCACCGACATCACCCCGTCCTCGGACATCACGGGTCACAACTTCACGACGGTGGACGCTTCCCTCGACGCGAACGCCTCGACCCCGCCGTCCTCCGGGCTCTTCGTTAAGGGTTCCACGGGAGTCTCCGTTTCCGGCTTCAACTTTGAGGCTGGCAACGCGTCCGACGTCACGGTGACCGACATCACCTACGCGGTGACCGGTTCCGACGACGCGGAAGTCACGGACTTCAACGATGACAACATCGACGTGGGCGACTACGTTTCCTCCTGCTCGCTGTACGACAGCGAATCCGGCTCCCTCGTGGACGGTCCGGAATCGCCGACGGACAACTCCGGCGATGCCAACCTTGAGTTCCAGAGCTTCAACTGGACCGTCGCCGCTGGCGAAACGTCCAAGCTCATCCTCAAGTGTGACTTCTCCAACACGGATCTCACGAGCGGTGATGACGACGCCTTCGCGTTCGGCATCGCGAACGATGAGGACGTCGTGGCGGAAGACGGCGATGGCCAGGATGTCTCCACCAACGTCGGAACAAGCAACACCAACGGCGCGGTGACGACGATCACCCTCTCCGACATGGGCAGCCTCGCGGTTTCCCTTGACGGATCCACGGCCAACTCCACCATCATCCTTGGAGCTTCCACGGGTGTGGCCATGTCCAAGTTCAAGTTCACCGCTTCCGACGAGCCGTTCGTCGTGAATCACATCGAACTCGACAACGCGGGAACGGCCGATGACGTCGCTTCTGTCGTGAAGATCTCCTACACGAACAGCGCCGGCGCCACGGAAACGAAGTCCGGATACCTCTCGAGCGGCGTCGTCTCGTTCGACGGCCTGGACCTCTACGTCCCGACCGAATCGAGCCGCACGCTGACCGTCACGATCGACACGGCTTCCGTGTCCTCGACGGCCGCGTCCGCTGGCGACACCATCGAGCTCGACCTGACCGATGACAACTTCGAGGCCATCGGTTCCGCCTCGGGCGAAACCATCACGGACTACACGGGCGACAACGTGATTGCCGCCAACACGATGACGCTCCACAAGACCAAGCCGACCCTTTCCCTCGCCTCTGGCAGCCCGTCGGGCGCCGGCGTCGCGGGCGACTCCGAAGTGTTCCGCTTCAACGTCGCGGCCGACTCGCGTGGCTACGTCACGCTGAACTCCGTGCTCTTCAAGGTTGTTACTTCGGACGCCGGTGGTGTCTGGAGCTCCTGCGGAGAGCTCAATACGGACAGTAACTTCACCTTCTACGACGCGGACGATTCTTCCACCAAGCTTGACGTGGGTGGCTGGACCTTCTTCGACGCCGATGGAGTTGGATGCAGCGACACCGTTGCATACGCCAGGCTGAACCTTGCTGCCGCCGCTGGTGCCGAAGAGATTGGCGCCGGCGAAACCAAGACCTACGTTCTGAAGGTTGACACGCTTGGTGCCAACGCCGGTGACGACGATGCGATCCGCATCGAGATTCCGGACCAGGACGAGGCCTCGGCAGCCGATGGCATGGATGCCATCAACTGGAACGACGATTCCTTCGATAACGAAGGTGATGGTTTCGACGGAGACCTCATCAAGAACCTCCCGGTCACGGGCGGAACGATCCAGTACTAATCGTACTTGATCACCCTTCTTCGCCCATCCCTTTTCTCCACGGCGGGACCGAGGGACGTCCGAGCAATCGGCCGTCCCCGCCCGCGCCGGAGTTCCGGATGCCGAGGATCCATGGCACTGCCGAAAGGCAGTGCTTTTGGTTTGCTTGTCTTTTTAGCGGTTTATGCCTAAAATGCGATCGATATGAAAGAATTCAACCCGAAGTGGATCAAGATCATCGCAGCCATTCTCATCATTGTCATTCTTGGCGGAGTTTGGATCTATCGCGCCGCGACGAGCGGAACGAAAGTCCCTGGGAAGGATCTCGTGCCAAATTCGGATTCTATTACCACCGTCGTAGACCGCGGGATGTCCGTGGAGCAGATGAAGGCCTTCACGGACAAGATCGCGCCGCTGGAGGCGCAGATCGCGGATAACGAGAAGAACGGGAAGCGGGACACCAGCCTGGTCCTTGAGCTTGCGAACCTGTATTACGAGACGGGCGACTTGCAGAAGGCTTCGGATACGTATCGCGACATTCTCCGCACCAACCCCACCGACCCTCCGGCGCTCGAGAACCTGGCGCAGGCGCAGATTGAGATGGGAGACTTTGTCGGAGCGAAGGCGTCGCTCATCAAGGTTTCCGACCTCGAGGCGTACGAGCCCACGTACCTCAAGCTCGTCGATCTCATCAACCAGCATTTCCCTGAGGATGACGCGAAGATCCAGACGATTCTCGAGGCGGCCATCGCGAACCTCGGCCAGACCCCCGGTCTTCTGACCGCGCTTGGCGACTGGTATGCGAGCCACGACAAGCTCGACGAGGCGATCTCGCACTACGAGGTGGCGCACACGCTGTCGCCGAAGGACACGTCGATCACGGACACGCTTGCGAAGCTGAAGGCGGAAAAGGCGAACGGCAAATAGTTCGCGCGTCCTTCACAATGACACGTTATGACCAACATGAGACCGCGTAGAATCGTCGCGACCGTTCTGCTCGGTCTTTTCGTTTGCGCTCCTGTTTTTGCGCGCACTCCCAACGATCCTCTCTATTCCAACCAGTGGTATCTCGAAAAGATCGGCGCGCCGGCGGCGTGGGACGTCGGGACGGGAACGCGGCAGACCGTGGTCGCGGTGCTCGACTCGGGCGTGGATCCGAACCATCCCGATATCGCTGAGAACATTTGGACGAACGCCGGGGAGATCGCGGGGAACGGGATCGACGACGACGGGAACGGGTACGTCGACGACGCGCACGGATGGGACTTCGTAGACGGTGACGACACGCCGGAGCCGAACGTGAGCGACGCCTCTACCGTCGACGGCGTGGCGCACGGGACGGTCGTGGCGGGGATCATTGGCGCGGTCGGGAACAATGGCGAGGGGGTCGCGGGCGTTTCGTGGCAGACGCAGATCATGCCGCTCCGGATTCTTGACGACTATGGCTCCGGCGACTCGGGGAAGGCGCGGGAAGCCATCGCGTACGCCATCGCGAACGGCGCGAACGTCATCAACCTCTCGTTCACAGGGTTCGACGCGGACGCGGCGCTCCAGCAGGACATCCACGACGCGTTTGACGCGGGTGTTTCCGTGGTTGCGGCGGTTGGAAACGACAAGCACGGCGGGCTGAATCTTGACGAGACGCCGGTGTACCCGGTGTGCTTCGGCGAGGGGGGCGACGATTGGGTCATCGGGGTCGCGGCGACGACGGAAGAGGACGCGAAGGCAGATTTTTCAAATTACGGATCGAACTGCACGGACATTTCGGCGCCGGGCATGGACGTGTTCGGGACGATGTACCAGGACGCGGCATGGGAGGGGTTTTCGGAGTATTACGAGGGCGGATGGGACGGGACGTCCGTCGCGTCGCCGATCGTCGCGGGAGCCGTCGCGC
>JAHFIS010000019.1 GCA_023246275.1 Candidatus Uhrbacteria bacterium | reverse complement strand
GCGCAGCGCCTGGAGCTCCCGGGCCTTGAACTCGGTCTGCGGCCAGTCGAGCGAGGAAAATCCGAACGCCTTCTGGATACGGACACGGTTCGGCTCGCGGGGATCGCCTCCGACCATGACCGCGCGCTTGCCTTCGGTCAGGTGCCGGAACGGCCATTCCTCCGGAACGACGGCGTCCGGAACGACGTCATCCGCGTCGCTTTCCTCCGCGATCCTGTCGCGTACCGCGACGCGAACGTCCTTGAACCGCTTGCCGTCGAGCACGTGAACCACCGGCCTGAGGATGCGCGAAAGGCGCGCGTCCTTGCCGCCAACCCCCGCGTCCAGGCAACGGACCACGAGGTCGCGAATCTCCGCGTCGCCGCCGCCCGAGGAGACCAGCTCCGCAAGCTGCTTGAGGAGCCGTTCCTTGTTCGGCGGAGCGAGGTCGAGTCCGGCCGCGTCCATGAGCCTCGAGAGAAGCTCGGTCGCGTCCGTGGCCCAGGTCGCGCTGCGCGGCTTGTGCAGGCGGCTGGGCCCGTACACCACCCCGGCATTCGCGCGCCTGGCATACGTCGTCACGGACGAGAGAACCGGCACGAGATCCTCCCCCTCGCGAATCATTCCCTCGGCGCACAGATGGCGTGCCCGGGCGACCACGAACGCCAGCGCGTCAATCCGCAGGCGCGCGGGGACGGCGCTGTCGAGCCGGGGCGTATCGCGGACGAGCCCTTGGAAAAAGATGATCTCTTCCGTAGGCTCCCGCCGTACGGCCAGTTCGCGCACGAGCGCGCGAAGCGGTTCGATCGACTCGACGCGTTGCGGGCGCGACTCCGCGATCGATCTCGTCGCGGCCGTGCGATCGGACATCGGCGGCGTGTCCGCGGCGACCGGAGCGTTCGGTTCCGCCGTGTCGATCTGTCCTTCGACCGGAGCCGGGACGGCTTCGTCGGAAGGCGCGGAAACAAGGTCCTTCAGGGCTTCCAAGGCCCCTGAGGCTTCTGGCTCGACCGCGATGTCATCGGACGCATGCGCGTCGCATGACTGTTCCGGAACCGCGAGGTCGACCAGCCCGCCGAGCTCGTGCCAGTCGCAGAGCAGGTCGAGCACCGACCGGCCTAGCGTCTCGCGGATGGCGCGAAGATGGTCGCGCATGTCCCCGGGAAGGTTCGCGTCCGCGATCCAGACCCGAAGCCGCCTCCCCTTCCCAATTGCGTCCATGAGCCGCTCCCGATCCTCAGGCAGGCGGCCAAGCAGTAGCTGAGCGAACGTGTCGTCTACGGTCGAATGCGTGTCTGATCCCATGGTTCCTCCGACCAGGACCCAACCCTGCCCGAAAATTCCGTCCGCGTCAAGACAAGCAAAGAGACCGTCCGGAGACGGTCTCTTTGTGGTGCATCCGGCATGACTCGAACATGCGACCCTCAGCTCCGCAAGCTGATGCTCTATCCAACTGAGCTACGGATGCCAAACTGCGGCTTCCAAAATATGATCTCCATTTGAGATCTCACAGTTTATACACTCTCCGCAGCACTTCCGTCAAGGTTTCGCTGGTTCGGTCCAGATTTTCCAGGCAGAACGGCAACAATTCCCTGCGGACGACATTCGGGTCCGTGTCCTCGAGCGGGATGGCGAGCATCGGCTGCCAGGACTGGCGGAAGGTCACGTACAGGTTCTTTACCTCCGGCGGCTCGTATACGAGGGCAAAGTCGTTAACGGAGCGGAAGTCATGATACGTCTCGCCGATCACGATCCCGGTCGTCGTGATTCCCACCGTGATCCGGTTCGGATGCTTGAAGTCAGAAATGAGCGTAATGATGCCGGCCATGAGGACGATGACCGCGAACAGAAAGTTCGCCGTCGCGATCGAGTACACGATCAGCGCCACGCCAAGCGCCGCCATGACCAAATACCACCGGCGCGACCGCGTCTGACGCGGATACTCGTCAATCTCCCAAACGACGCGCGGCTGCCCAGGTCCGGCAAGCTGGAATGACGGTTCGGTTTGCGTTTCGTCCTCCATAGAATTGTTTGAAGTGGCGGAGAGAGTGAGATTCGAACTCACGGAACCTTTCAGTTCGCCGGTTTTCAAGACCGGTGCCTTAAACCGCTCGGCCATCTCTCCGTAAGAAAAACATCGGGACAAAGGTCGAGCTGCTGTCATTTTACGCGATTCGACCGCCACTGTCCACCCAATGAAAAAGACAACCCGGACTGGGTTGTCTTTTTGTGGCGGAGAGGGGGGGATTCGAACCCCCGCGCCGAGAATACCCGGCCTACAGGATTAGCAATCCCGCCCCTTCAGCCTCTTGGGTACCTCTCCGGGTGCCGTCAGATTACCGGAACGCGGATCAAAGATCAAGGCCGCGACCCCTGGGCGACGACGAACCCCCAGACGCGCTTCGCTCCCGCCTTCTTGAGAGCCTCGGCGGCGGCGTCGATGGTGGCGCCGCTCGTGCAGACGTCGTCGCAGACGATGACCGACTCGGGGACAGGGCCGACCGTCTCGAAGATCCCGTCGAGGTCGCCGACCCTTCGTTCCGACGCGGACCGCCGTGCCTGCGAGGCCGTCGCGGTCGTTCGTTTTAGCAGGGATTGGTGCGACGTCCCGATGGCGGAGGCGAGCGATCGCGCGACTTCCTCGGCCTGGTCGAAGCCGCGATGGCGACGGCGCGAGGCGTGGAGCGGCAGGAACGTGATCGTCGCGTCCGACGGAAACAGTGATCGGTCCCGCACACCGACTGACTGCCTTATCCACAGGTCGATCGCCTTCCCCGTCTCGGGATCGGCGTGATATTTCCAGTTGGTGAGCGCCTCGCGAACGACGGCGTTGCCATACGGCGCGACGGACGTGAGGCCGTCGAGGAACGTTTCGGAGCGACAATCCTTGCACGTTTGCGGCCCCGACGCGTGGCAGAACGCGCAGCACGCCTCGGCCGGGCGCGGCGAGAAAGTTATGGCGCAGGATTGGCACCAAGACGATCCCTCGGATTTGCAACGAAGACAGAACCTCGGAAAAATCCAATCGAGGACGCGACCTATTTCCACAGCGCGTTCGACACCTTCCATTCCCCGTCCTCCTTCACGAACGTGAGCGCGATGTCCTGGTACTTCACCGACACGTTCTGGACGCTTCCCTTCGCCTCCTCGCGCTGGGTCGTGAGCGTCACCTGGGCCGTTCCGGCCGCGTCGTCCTGCGCGTCCACCTTCACGGTGATGACGCGCGTCGTGACGCCGTAATATTCCTTCGGGCTCACGGCCGTGGCGATGTACGCCGCGGTCGTTGCCGCGTACGCCTTCGACATCAGCGGAAGGACGTCCGTCAGGTTCGCGAAATCCGCCTCCGTGGAGTAGCTCCCGTAGCGCTCCACGAACGTCTTCGAGGCCGACTGGAGGCTCGCGGACGCGACGCGGACGGCCTGCTCCTTCTTAGTCTTTTCCTGCGAGACGGTCGGCTTCGTCGCGGCGGTCGGAAGCGGCTTTTCGGCGACGACCGGCGGCGTGATCACGACCGGCTTCGGCTTCGGCCTCAGAAAGAACCAGAGCAGGAACGCGATCAGAAGCGCCAGGGCGACAAGGATCGCGATCAGGACGTTTCGCCTCGTGGTTGGGTTCATCATACGCTAGCCTTGCATCGACGATTTAATCCGGTCGGCCTCCGCCTGTCCCGCCTCCTGGGCAATGAGCGCCGCGGCCGCGGCGGCCGCGGCCTTCTCGGCTTCCGTGGGCTCGTCCTCCAAAGCTTCCTTAGAGGCGACGGAGGACTCGTCCATCGTCTTCTTTGCCTCGACCGTCTGTTCCCGTGCCTCTCTCTCCCCCGAGATCTGCTCCTCAAAATCCTTCTTGGCCTTTTCCAGCCGGAGCAGCTGCTCCGGGTTCGTGGTGACGATCCGATCCTCCGCGTACGACGCCACGATCTTGATCGCCGCGTGCTTCTGTCCCGCGAAGAAGATCCCCTCTCCCACGCCTGACTCGAGCAGGAGGAACTTCTCCCCGTCGGTGAGGTTGAACGTCTTCTGGATGAGGTCGACCGCGCTCGGGCTCTGCTTCATGAGGAGCTGGAGCGACGAGTTGTTCACGATGGCCTGCCCGTACTGCGAGCGAAGGAAGTCGTTCACGTCCTGCGTGATGGTCGTGATCCCGAGGTAGTACTTCCGGCAGCGCTTTACGAGGGCGAACACGAACCGCGCCGAGTCCTCGTACTGCATGAGCCACCATGCCTCGTCGATGACGAGGATGCGCTTCTTGCGGACGGAGCGCACCACGTTCCAGATGTAGTTGACGATGGTATAGATGGCCGTCGGGCGCAGCTCGTCCTCCAGGTCGCGCACCGAGAAGATGACGAGCTGGTTGCTCATCTCCACGTTGGTCGGCTGGTTCAACAGGCCCGAGAACGTCCCTTCCGTGTACTTCTTCAGGCGCGCGACCAGCTCCTCCGCGCCTTCCATGCCCTCGAGCACGTCCTGGAAATCGGTCAGGATCGGCGGCGTGACCGTCGAGAGATCCGTCGTCTCCGGCGTGATGTCGTTCTTCGCGTACGACTCGATGAGGGCGCGGTCGAGGATGGAATCCTCCTCCGGCGAGAACCCCACGGCGCCTCCCGCGAGGATCGGCTTCCCGATCATGATGCGGAGAAGGCCCTTGAGCGTAATGACGGCGCTCGTGATGATGTCCGCCACCCGGGTCCCCTCCCCGACCGCCCGCGGCAAATCGAACGGATTCACCTTGGCCGGCGACGCCAGCGACACGTTGATGTACGTCCCGCCCACCGCGTCGGACAGCTGCTTGTATTCCATTTCCGGGTCGATGACGATCACGTCCACGCCCATCATGAGCGAGCGAAGAATCTCCAGCTTGATCGCGTACGACTTTCCGGCGCCGGACGTGGCGAACACCACCGAGTTGGCGTTCTGCAGGCTGAATCGGTCGAACAGGATGAGCGAGTTGTTGTGGCGGTTGATCCCGTACAGGATCCCGTTGTCGCTCGTGAGGTCGCTCGAGATGAACGGGAACGACGCCGCGATGGGCGACGTGTTCAGGTTGTAGGTGATCTGGAGCTCGTCGTTCCCGAGCGGCAGCGTGGAGTTGAACCCCTGCTCGGTCTGGTAGAACCCGGTCTTCGTGTAGATGAGCTTCGACCCGAAGATGGACTCCACTTCCTGCGTGGTCTTGTTCAGCTCCTCCTCGCTCTGCGCGTACAGCGTCACGTAGAAGGCGAACTGGAAGAAGTGCTCGATCCCCTGCGTCAGCGAGTCGCGCAGGCTCTCGATGTCGCGCAGCGCCGTCTCCTTGATCGGGTCGCGCGGGGCGCCCTTGTCGGCGTCGGCGTAGATGCCCGCCGACATGATGCCCACGCGCTTCTGGAGCTGCTTGAGGACGATGCTCGACGGAAGCGGGTAGAAGAACATCGCGATGTCGAGCGTCTTGTTCAGGTTGATGACCGGCGCGGACCAGCCGAGGCCGATGTGGCGCGGGTAGGTAATGATGAACAGGGTCCTGGCGTACACCCCGGACAGCCGCAGGAACGTCGGCTTCACCTCGAACGATCCCGGCGAGATGATGTCGCGCACCGTCACGACCCCCTTCCGATAGATCCGCTCCTCCTCGAGCGCCAGCCGCTCAATCGCAATGCGCGCCTCCTCGGGCTTCTCGGCCTTCGGGGCGGAGGGAGGAGGGGCGGGCAGGGTTTGGGAGAGCTGCTTGATGGAGATGGGCATAAGGGGGTTGCGAATGGCGAATTTGTTACTTATTACACATATGTAACGTATTGCCACGAATGTTACGTATTCTTGCGACGAAAGCCGCGTCTGCCACGAACGGACGAATTCGTACACATTCCTTCCAATACGTTACATATGTGTAATAAGTAACAAATTCGTTATTCGCAACCCTACTCTTCCGTCCGTATCTTCCCCAGATCCCCAAGCCTCTCCTCCTCGAACAAATCCGGGTTGTACGCGTTGTAGTACAGCTCGATGAGGCCCTGGGTGTCGAGCCTCGCGGTTTGGAGGCCCATGGAGAGGAGGTTGCCCGCGGCCATGTTGGTGCGGCGGCTCAGCTGCTCGCGGCGCTCCTCGAGCTGCTTGTCGTTGAGGTGCGCGGCGGCGGCGGGGCTGAGCACGAGGGAGAGGCGCTGGAAGAACCCGCGCTTCTTGTTCGTGAGCGGGTCGTACGGGAGCACCACGTAGAACCGCTTCTGCATGATGTGGCCGAGCGACACGAGCTCGGAGACGAACGTGCGGTAATCGCCGATCTGCGCGCGCAGCAGGTCGTTCGTCGTCTTCCGCTCCTGTTCGCCGAGCGCCAGGATGTAGCTGTCGATGTTCATCCGGCGGCTCTGGATGGTTACCTGGATGGGATAGTCGAGCCCGTTCAGGAACGTGACGTAGCTCTGGATGATCGCCTCCTGCTCGTCCTCCGACTTCAGCGCGAAGTTGATGCTCGACACCAAAAGCACGGAACGCACCGTCCCGTCGTTCATGATCACCATGTCGTCGCGGATCTCGGCGATGTCGAGGTACCGCTGCGTGGCGGGGCCGGGCTTTGAGGAGGGGGTTGGGGAGACCATAGGATGAAAAGACGCGGGGTTGCGAATCACGAATTTGTTACTTATGACACATATGTAACGTATTGCTACAGATGTTACGTATTCTTAGGGAGAAGCCGCGTCTGTCGCGAACGGACGAATTCGTACACATTCGTTCCAATACGTTACATATGTGTCATAAGTAACAAATTCGTGATTCGCAACCCCGCTACTCCTCCGGCTTATAAACCCCGCCCGTATTCACCACCAGCGTTAATTCTTGGAGCCGCGACGCGTTCGCGAAGGCTTTCCTTCCCCTCGCCGGCGGCGGGGGCGGCACCGCCTTCGACATGTGGGCGCGGACCTCGGCGTCGTTCAGGCGCTTGTCCCAGACGCGGAGCTTCGGCTTTTTCAGGGACTGCATCAGGTTGAGCAGGAACAGGTGGAACGGCTGGCCGTTCACCTTCGCGAAGGCGAGGATGACGCAGAACGCGAACAGCGGAAGGCCGAAGACGGCAAACCAGACGATGGGCAGCAGCTTCCACATAACCGCGAGCGTCATGAACATCAGGAGCACGATAACGAACTGGCGCCCGGTAAGCGGCCCCATGATCTTGTCCTCGTTGTCGATGAACTGCGGGACGACGAACTGTTGCATAAAGGCTGCGAATAACTGGGTTGCGAATAACGAATTTGTTACTTATGACACATATGTAACGCATTGCAACAGATGTTACGTATTCGAACGGGAAGGACGCGAGTACGACATAACGTCCGGTCGAATTCGTACCAATTCGTTGCAATACGTTACATATGTGTCATAAGTAACAAATTCGTGATTCGCAACCCCGCACTAGCTCATTGTATCAGAATCTCAACACCCCGTTTAGCTCCACCACCGCGTGCAGCTCCTCGTCCTTCAGGGTTTCCTCGCCGCGGGCGCGCTTGTCGGCCAGGACGTCGACGATTCCCTTTCCAGCCATGAGCGCCTCGCGGGAGACGGAGACGTACGTCTGCGACAACGGCGACTCGCGCCAGGCCTTTATGGCCGCGATGCGGTGCTCGTATCCCTCCTGCGCGGCGAGCTCCACCTTGTCGCGGATGCGGAGGATCGCCTGCTTCGGGTCCGAGGACAGCCGGCGGAAATCCGCCAGCGTGAGCATCCGAAGCTCCTCGACCGGGCCGGCGAGCCTTCGCTCGAACCGGATGTCCTCCACGATCGGCCTCCCGCTCGGCATGACCGGGATCGTGGCCGCGCTCATGACGGGCGTGACGACGGGCCCCGCCGCCTTCGCCGCGTCGATGGCCGCCTTCACCTTGGCCGTGTCGATGGCCTGCGCCCGCCGCTCCGTCGCCTGCGCCGCCGGAATCGCCATCGTCACGCGGGCCGGAGACGCCTCGACATGCTCGGCCGGAGCCTTCCCCGTGATCTCGGCGTACCGCTGGCTCATCACCTGCGCGTCGGCAATCATTTGGCCTTCGGCTTTCTCTATCCTCTCGGCCTTCTCCGCAATAATCTTCTCCTTCAGAAAATCCGTCTTCGCGCCCAGGGCAAGATGGTGCATCGCGTCCATGCTCTCGACCATCTCCATCGCCGCGACGAGCGACGGGCCAGACATCCCCACGCCTCCCGCCTCGACGGATTCCTCCAGCTTCTCCCGCGTCCCGAACCCGTCCCGCACGTCCCGGAGCCGCGCGTCGATGATATGGTCGAACCGCGTCCGAAGCTCGCCCGAAGCGAACGTAAGCTTTGCCTCGCTCACGATCTTGTCCGCCGCCGCCTTGGTGTCGGTAATGAGCGCCGGCACTTCCATGACGGCCTTTTTTGTCTCCGCGATCCTCGCGACCTCGGCGGCATCAGCATCGGAAAAATGGTCAGGTTTCGCGCCAGAGGCGGAGTCCTCCTCGTCATTGCGAGGCCCGAAGGCCGAAGCACCCCCCTCAAGAGATTGCTTTGCATCGCTCGCAATGACAGACCCATCCGTAGCCATTCGTTGATTCGTAGTTTCGAAGCCAGTTCGTAGGTTCGTATCCACTAGCCCCACCATCCCCAGCACATCCCCCGCCTCCTTCTCATTCATCTCCAACCCCCCAGTCTTCACAGACCGCATCAAGACAGCCTCCGCCTGTTCCTTCGTCCGCACCCCGTCGCGATACGACGCAAGAATCAGCTCCAGCCGGTGCTGCATGATGGGATCGGAAAACGCCGGCCCGTTCCCGTCGGCGGCGACCTCCCCTTCGTCCTCGGCTTCGTCGTCGACTACAACCTTCGGCGGAACCGGAACGACCTCAACGCGCTTGATCGCCGAAAACGAAGCCGGATCCGCGCCCCAGGACTTGAGAGCCGAAACAACGTCGACGCCGACTGCGTCCCCGATCGGAAGCAGCCGAGCCTTCGCG
>JAHFIS010000134.1 GCA_023246275.1 Candidatus Uhrbacteria bacterium | reverse complement strand
CTACCGCTGGGTGGACGACGGCGTCCTTGCCACGGCCGTCACGGAAAGCGCGGCGGTGGCGTCGATGGGAGCCGAGAAGGGCGGGGGAGGCGACCGCGGGCTTGGACGCTCGATCTTCAAGGACACGGCCGACTTCCAGGTGGTCGAGACGAATTCGTCAGGCGACGGAACGATGAAATTCAAGCTTCCGGACAACATCACGCAATGGCGCGTTACGGCCCAGGCTATCGACGCGGCGGGAAAGCGCGCCGGCGACACGAAGATCGAGGTCAACGCGACCCAGCCGTTCTTTCTCACCCCGGTCATCGGCCAGTCGTACCTGACGGGCGACGCGCCGATGCTGATCGTCCGCTCGGCCGGGACGATGGTCGGGCTGGGCGACAACGTCGAATATGACATCACGGTTCCGGACGGGTCGTTCGAGCAGAGGATGTCTGCCCCGGCCGGAGACACGGTCCGATTCGATCTTCCTAAGCTAGGCTTAGGTGCGCACAACGTGACGATCGACGCGAAAACGGACAAATATGAGGATAAGATCACGCGGACGGTCACGATCGTCCCGTCCCGTCTCATCCGTCCCGTCGTCGCCTCGACCACGGACGCCGGTTCCATCACGGGAGCCGCCGACCGCATGACCGACCTCACCTTCCTCGACGCGGGGAAGGGCCAGTATTACGGAGAGCTTCAGGGCCTTGCCGGCTGGTGGGGAGACCGTGCCGACGAGTCGCTTGCGCGCGTGGAGGCCGCGGGAATTCTGAAGGACGCGTTCGGCGAGGACGTCGGGACCGGCGATTTCGTCGCGAGCGCGTACCAGGACAGCGGCATCAAGCTGCTGCCGTATGGAAGCGAGGACTTCGACCTTTCCGTCCGCGTCGCATTGCTCGGCAAGGAGACGCCGTTCAACGAGGGCGCCCTTGCCGGATACTTCCAGGGAAAGCTCGACGACAAGGACCATCCGCCCACGCCGGTGCAGACCGCCATGGCATTCGCGGCCCTCTCGTCTCTCGGCCAGCCAGTTCTCGCGCAGTTCCAGCGCGCGGTCCCGACGCTTGGCGACGATCCGGACGTGCGACTTTGGGTGGCGATGGGCCTCCATGCGGCGGGAGACGACGAGAGCGCACGCACGATCTATCGCGACCTCGTCACGAAGGAGGGGAAGCAGAAGGACGGGTACATCTACCTCCCGTCGAAGGAACTCGAATCCGCAGTCGAGCGCACCTCGCTGCTTGCCATTCTCGCCGGCGGCCTCAACGAGCCGCAGCGCGACCAGATCCACGACTACGTTACCAACATGCCGACCGGCGACACGACGCTTCCGCTCGAGCGCGTCCTCTACGCGAAGGAAACCCTTCCGAGCCTGATCGGGGACGCGACCGAGTTCTCGTACGCCCTGCACGGGGAGCGCAAGGCCGTTACGCTCGCCACGAACGGTCAGAACGTTCTCTCGCTGAAGGTCTCGCCCGAAGACCTGTCGCAGCTCGCGGTCCAGGTAACGAAGGGAAAGCTCCAGATCGTCAGCCACTACGACACGGCGCTCGTCGATCCGAAGGCGCCTGTGGACTCCGCGATCGGAGTGTCGAGGGAGTTCTCGACGAACGGCGCGGCTGCCTCGACTTTCAAGGAAAACGATCTGATCCGCGTGACGCTGAAGTACGACCTACCGAAGACGAACTGCTCGAACCCGGACAGCCAGGTTCCGTGCGAGACGTACCAGGTTACGGACGTTCTTCCGTCCGGGCTCGTCGCGATCACGCCGTCGCAGAGCAACATGTGGATGGAAGCGTCCGGCGACGGATGCACCGATTACCCCACGAGCATCGTCGGCCAACGGGTGACCTACTTCGTAGACGAGTTCGGCGGGAATGACAGCTGCCATAAGAAGAATCTTCTCGTTTACTACGCCCGCGTCGTCAACCCGGGTACGTATGTCGCCGAGCCGGCCTACATCCGGTCGGCCCGCACCCCCGACATGAACAACCACTCCGATGCCGCGAGTATCACGATCACTCCGTAACAAGATCCTCAGGACAGCGGCATCCTTCGCCGCTGTCTTGGCTTTGACGGCGATGGTTTTCCTGGTCGTCCAAACCGTCGTTGACCGGTCGCGTGTTTCCCCTTCTCATGGGGAGGAGGGGTCCGCCTTCGCTACGGCTTCGGAGGACAAGTCGGGAGTGGTCGTCGCGAAAGTTGCAGTCACGCCCCACGCCACTTACCCGATCACAAACATCCTCGGCATCAACGACGTCATCAACGCGATCTCGTCGAAAAATTCACTGCCAACGCTTAGCGTTGGCAGTGAATCGGAAGATTCCCGAACGATTTCCGCCGCCATCCTCCCGCATCACACCATGGTAGGCACGCAGCTGTTCAGTTTTTGGACGGATCTGTCGGCGCGATCCAAGCCGTCAATTATCGTGATCGTCGGCCCGAACCATCCGAATCTTGGCACAAGCCAGGTCCAGACGACGCACGGGGACTGGCCGACCCCGTTCGGGACGGTCACGACCGACGACGCGCTCGTCGACAGGCTCGTCGCGCTCGGCGCCGCCGCGGACGAGCCGACGTCGTTCGTCAACGAGCACTCGATCGGCACGCACGTCTCGTACGTCGCCAAGCTGTTCCCGGGCGTCCCCATCGTCCCGATCATCGCCAAGTCCACGGCCGACGAGGAGGAGGCCCGGTCGTTCGAACGATCGCTCGCGTCCGTTCTCCCGTCGGACGCGCTTATCGTATTCAGCGTCGACTTCTGTCATTATCTCCCGGCGGACAAGACGGCTCAGATGGACGCGGAGACGATGTCGTTCGTCGACGCCCGCCAGTATTACCGGATCCAGGGGCTCCATTCCGACCATCTCGACTCGCCATTCTCGCTGATGACGTACCTGCTTTGGAACGATTTTTCAGGAACCGACTCGACCCTCGTCTGGCACTCGTCGTCGCACGTTATTCAAGGAACGCCGGACGCGCCGGGAACGAGCTATCTCGTCTACGAGTCGACGCGACCTCCGCCGCCAGCAACCACGCCTTCCCGGGACGACGGGATACAGGACCCGCCGACGGACCTCA
>JAHFIS010000133.1 GCA_023246275.1 Candidatus Uhrbacteria bacterium | reverse complement strand
CGATCGTCCTTCGGATCGTCTTCTCATTCGCTCCGCCGCCGCGGCCGAACCTGATGCCAAAGTCCGACGGTCTGGTGGAGTCAAAGACGGTCGCCGATGCGCAGCAACACACCGAAATGACGATCGTCCTCCCCGCGGACCTCCTCGGTGGCGAGGTGTATACGGTGGGAACGTACACGAAGGTCGTGGGCGCGCTCCCGGTCGGATCGGTCATCATCGAGGTCATAAAGGACAGCCAGCGGTACGTGGAAATCGTCGAGCGGCCAAGCACCGCGCTGCCCGACGTAGAAAACGACTACCGGGCGGACGTCTCCCTTCCCGTCAACCTTGGAAACGAGGAGGGTTCCATGCTCTTGCTCTCGCAGGCGCACCTTCCCTGCGTCTCCATCAACGAAAAATGGAAGCTGCCGGGATTCTGCAGCGTGTCGAAGGTCCTCATCTTCGAAAAGGGCGGGGTCGTGTTCTCCATCGGCGCGGACGGCACCCACGCGACGGACGGCGAGCTGATCACGATGGCGAAGGACATCCTCGGCCCGGTCGTCGCGGTCGCTCCGGCCCCGGTTCCGACGACGTTCACGTTCAAGGGCGCGGGGATCGACCCGCTGTTCGACAATGAGAAAAACCTCGCGATCATTAAGAAAATTGAGAAAAACGGCGACAAGCGGTTCGTTACCTTCGATCCCGTCGAGACCGTAGACTGTCGAGACGCCGCGACGCGGGGAGAGCCGATGCCCGCGGAATGCCCCCCGGACCTGAAGGCCGAGGGACTGACGGTCGACGACCTGTTCCATGTCATAAACCCGGACGCGTCCACGCAGACCATGGAGATGGCGGCGGACGCGGGGCCGTACTTCTTCCAAAATTCCCCGGACGAATCCGAAACCTTCTGGACGACCGTCGGGACGGTCGACGAGCGCCTGTTCCACGTCGTCGTCGACAAGGGAGTCGTCACGAAGATCGCCGAGCATCCGCAGCCGTAACGACCCGTTCGAAAACAAACGCTCCGACACACGTCGGAGCGTTTCGCGTTTACGTCGCGTCCTCGTCGATCGATCCCCGTCCTCCCATCATCCCTCCGCGCATGTGGCCGCCCGTCCGGCCCATCATTCCGTGACGGGGCGGCGGGAGGAATCGAACGTACTTCTCGTCGATGCCGTTGTCCTTGGCCCAGGCGCGAAGCTCCTCGATCTTCGTCTTCATCTCTTCCTGTCTCGCTTCCGGGGTCTCGTCCCTCAGTGACTCGGCGTACGATTGTAGCTCGTCGCGCTTCGACGTGATTGCGTCGGCCTGGCCCTGCGTGAGCCTGCCGTCCGTGACGGCCTGTTCGAGCATCTGGTCGAACGTCTCGTTGTGCTTCGCGATCATCTCGTCGCGATGCGCCTGTGCCTGGGCGTCGATGACGGCCTGGACGTCGGATTCGCTCAGGTTGAACTTGGTCGCGATCGCGCTGGCAATTTCCGTCATGAACTTCGGCCGGCCGTCCGGATTCGCCGCCGCATGCGTGACCCCGACCCCGACGGCCCCGGCCCCAAGCGCGGCGACGACCGCGGCGACGGCAAGCGATTTCTTGGTGAGCAACATAGTGTTTTTCTTCGTTAAGAATCAAGCACTTGCATCGTGCCCAGACGTATACCCGATACTGGGAAAAAGGTTACGCCCCCGCATTCGCCACCTTCTTCGTCACCGCCCCGACGAACAGCCGAAACGCGGGACGGTCCTCCTTCTTATAGATCATCCGAACCCCAAGGCTTGCCCCGCACCCGGGACAGTCGAGCCCCTTTAAACCCAGCGGCTTTGACGGCTCAATGATCCGGTCCGCGTACATCCGCTTCAAGATCCCCGGCCCGTCCTTCTGGTAGCGGCAGACCCTCGCGCCGCATGCCGCGCACGCAATCTCTAGCATCCGCGACGCTCCACCGCGCGCCTTCTTGAACCGGTCGGATTTCAAAGCGGTTGGTTTCATACGCAAGGAGTATAGCAGGTGGCCGAATCCGGAGGAATCGCCTAAGATGGTGGCATGAAACGCGTTCCATTCCCCGCTATCGCCATCGCGCTCGCGCTGATCGTTCCGTTCCGCGCCGCGGCCATTCCGCCGCCGGATTTTTTGATCGCGATCGGGTCGTCGTTCGGGCGTACCGGCCGAGATTTCGCCTCCGCGCACGGCATGCCGTCGCTGGGATTCTCGTCCTTATCGCAATCTCGACCGTCGTCGCGTGGACGGTCGACCGGCGTTTGCAGCGGGAAGACGCCGCGAAGGCGATCGCGCTGCAAATTCAAAACGCAAGACCTGACCCCCGATCGATCGGATCGCGCGTTCGCATGGACGGGGCGACGGGAGAAATCATCGCGCGGTAAAACGAAAAGGACCGGTCATTCAACCGGTCCTTTTGCGTTATCTCGCGTTCGCGTCCACCTGGTGGATTCCGAACGTGTTGCCCTCGGTATCAATGAAATATCCCTGCCAGGCCATTCCCGCGAGCGCGAACTTGGGCATCGCGACCTGTCCGCCGGCGGCGAGGATCCGCCCGGCTGCCGCGTCGTAGTCGTCCACGACCATGGTGACGCAGTATCCGTTCATTCCCTGCCCGGCGTCCGGGGCCGCGCACGGCCGGCGCAGCAGGCCGCCGTTGATCCCCGGCTCCGCGCTATCCTTCGGCGCGGTCATCACCATCCAGTACTCCATCTGCCCGCCCTCCCACTTGCTAATTTCCCACCCGAGCGCCGCGCGATAAAACGCCGCCGCGCGCTCCGGGTCGTCCGCATGAATCTCAAAGTGTACCGGTCGGTTCGACATATCGGATTGCTTACGAAGAATTAATCTCTTTCATCTCCTCCCGCTTGATCTTCTCAACCAGCGCGTCGGGCTCGATGCGGACCTTGAACGCTTCCTGGACGACGATGTCGAACGTCGCGTGATGCGGGCGAACGACCTTTTCGACGACCGCGCCCTTGGTCTCGAGAGCGACCGCGAGCTCGTCCATCGTCCCGACCTTCGGATACATCTCCACGTGGTCGAAACCGGACTCCTGGCTCCCGTCGGGCTTCTGGTCGGAGAGCTCGAGGAACCAAATGTCGCCGAGCGAGGACGAGATT
>JAHFIS010000132.1 GCA_023246275.1 Candidatus Uhrbacteria bacterium | reverse complement strand
CGAATCGTCGAGCTCCTGTTCGTCAAAGAACTCCTGCTCGCAGAGATGGTTCGGATGGAGGCCGACCGTTGCCCAGAGTCCGTCGTATTTTTCCGCGACCTTTAGCCCGTTCGCGCTGGTCGTGGCCTGCGTTCCGACCGTAACCATACGCACGCCCTTTTCGAGCGTGCATCGGATCACTTCGCCCATGTCCTCCCTGAACGCGTTGAAGTGAACGTGGCAGTGCGTGTCGATCATAAGATAGGATAAGAGGCCGAAGGATAGAAGGCCGAAGGTGGCCGTGAGGAAAATTCTACGGCCCACGGCCTTCGGTCCTTCGCGCCTAACTCGCGATCGACTTTGCCGCCTCCGGAAACATTACCTGGATCGCGGCGGTCAGGGCGAGGAGATACGTGGCGACGCTCGACTGCTCGAGGGCTGCGCGAACGGCGTCGTTCGGGAGATACTGCAGGGCGAAGAACAGGACGACGCCGACGACGATCACGCCCTCGACGAAGCCGAAGGCGGCGCCGAGAAGCCGGTTGAACGTGGAGGCGAACGGAACCATCGCGAAGACGCCGAGGATTTTTTCCACGACCCAGAACAGCAGGCCGATGAGTCGCGAGACGACGAGGAAGATAAAGATGAACAGCACGATCTTCGCGACCGCGCCGCCGCCGAGAAACGATCCGAACTTGGCGAATACCGGGTCGATGAGCCGACTCGCGATGACGGTCCCGAGGATCGATCCGACGAGGCTGCCGAGCGTGTGGACGAGGCCGAACAGGAACCCGAACAGAACGAACAGTCCGATGATCGCGACAAGGATGACGTCGACAAGAAACATATTATTCTTTTCTTGGGAACAACGGATCCCCTTTCACAATTGTAGCACCCGGGACCAATTTCCCCCATCCCCCGTCGTCGGGAAGACGGACGGTCGCCGCGTCGACGGACAGGTCGGCGAGAATCTTCGCGGCTGACTCCGGCATGACCGGCAGCAGCGCGGTCGCGATGATCCGAACGGCCTCGAGCAGCTGGTAGAGAAATGGCGTCACGTCGATTCCCTCCTTGACCTTCTTCCACGGCGCCTCCACGTCGATGGCCTGGTTGCACGCCGCCGAAAGCTCCTCGATCGCACGGACGGCGTCGTCAAACCGATAGCGGGCAATCGCGTCGTGATACGTCTTCCAAAACGTCGGGGTATCAAATCGGTCTTCCGCAACGGCCGGAACCTTCCCGTCGCAAAACTTGGTCGCCATCATGGTTACGCGCGCCGCGAGATTTCCAACGCCGTTCGCGAGCTTCGACGCGTACGTCTCGGCGAACACCTTCGCCGAATAGTCGCCGTCCTGGTACGACGGGATCACGCCGAGCAGGTAGTAGCGGGTGGCGTCGGTGCCGTGCGACGCGACGAGGTCATACGGGTTCACGACGTTCCCAAGCGACTTGGACATCTTCTGTCCCTCCGCGGTGATGAAGCCGTGGATGAAGATTTGCTTCGACAGCGGAATCCCTGCGGACAGCAGCATCCCCTGCCACATGGCCGACTGCTGGCGCAGGTTGTCCTTTCCGGCGACCTGGATGCCCGGCCAGAAGTCTCCGAACAAACCGCCGGTCTTCGGCCATCCCAACGTAGAGATGTAATTCACAAGCGCGTCGAACCAGACGTACATCACCTGGGTCTCGTCGCCGGGAACCGGAACGCCCCATGGCATCTTCGTCGCGAGGCGCGAGATGCTAAAGTCCTGGAGGCCTCCTTCGACGAAGTTGCGGATCTCGGTGAGACGATGGTCGGGGACGACAAAGTCGGGATGCGCGGCGTAGTGGTCGAGCAGCGCCTTTTGGTAATTCGACCAGCAGAAGAAATAATTCTCCTCCTCGATCAGCTCGAGCGTCATGTTCGGGTGGACCGGGCACTTGCCTTCGACGAGTTCCGAATCCGTCTTCTCCAACTCGCATCCGACGCAGTACTTCACGGAGTACGTCTTCTTATAGATGTCCCCGGCCTCCGCGCACTTCTTCCAAAACGCCTGCGCCGCCTCGATATGGTGCACGTCGGTCGTGCGGATGAAATGCGTGTATGTCAGATCCAGCGCCTGCTTGAGCCCGTCGAACTTCGCCGCGTATCCGTCGCAGTACGACTTCGGATCCATCCCAAGCTCCTTCGCGTTGTTCCAGATCTTCATCCCGTGTTCGTCGGTCCCCGTGTTGAACACAACGCTGTCGCCGAGCAGTCGACGGTACCTTGCCAAAAAGTCCGCTTGGACGATCTCAAGCGCAAACCCGATGTGCGGGTCGGAGTTCACGTACGGGAGAGTGGTGGTGATGTAGTAGTTGGGCATAATGGCTGTCATTGCGAGCGATGACTAAATGTCATTGGGATCCATCGGTTCCTGCCGTGGCCACTGGACATACGGGCCTTTTCCCGTCTGGAACTGTGCGACGTTCATGAAATCGTCCATCGAAACGGTGTCACAGCCGAACATTCCGTTGTCACGCTGAAAGGCAAGCAGGGGTCCGACCGCCTCGGCGCGGCTCTCTGAAGAAATCGCGAACGAGGTGAGACGAAGAAACTGGACCCCCGTAACCGCTGAGATGTCGACGTTCAGCCCGGCTTTGTTTGAAAGGGTCAGCGCCACGAGAGAGCCTTTTGGGAGACGTACGCCGTCGAGGACCGTCTCAACGAGCGTCATGGCGGACTTTTCGCCGGCCGTCTTCAGGATCATGACTGGCTCGCCGTCCGAACCCAATACGTAGTCCGGACGAGAGTAACCCATGCGGTGCGTCACCGCGTCGAGAAAATAAACCTCGGCCGTCGTGCACGTCCCGACCTTTTCGGGGGCATCCATGTGAGGAAGGACGATCGTGCCCGGCGGATTCTCCCGAGGGCTGACGAGATCGAGCAGCATGTGGCCGGCAAGGCGCTCGCCTTCGGGAACGTCGTCGAGCTTCGCGCGCAGCGTCTCGACGTCCCTTGCGCTTGGCTTCCACCAGTCGGAAGGGATCGGCTCGCCTTTCAATCGTTCGTCGATCAGGTCTGACAGGTCGTCCTGAAGACGGTCGAGTTCGTAGCGATTCTCGTACGAATTCGATTCCGACAGATCCTTGTACGCCTCGACGTCACGCTTTTCATC
>JAHFIS010000131.1 GCA_023246275.1 Candidatus Uhrbacteria bacterium | reverse complement strand
TTGCCGAGGTACTTCACCGTGACGGAGGCGGGCCCCTCGTCGATCGAGAAGACGCTGGGCGTGAACCCCTCGTTCTTCGGCTTGCCGTCCTCGCCGATCTTCCCCTTCTTGAAGTCAGGGAAAACCGACGAGGGATCGAGGAACACCATCGTCGAGCCGATGTAGCCGAGGAGTTCCTTCTCCTTCGCCTGGCCCTGGCGCGTCTTGCCGAAGCTCCGCCTGACGATCGTGGTCGGGGTCCACACCATGCGGCGCTGGCCGAGCTTCATGAGCGTGTGCGGCAGAAGCGGGATGGGGTCCGCCTCGGAGAGCTTGTTGAACTCCTCCAGGTCGGAGAGCCGCGCGAGGCCGATCTCGACCGCGGTCCACTTCTCCTGGTCGCGACGGTTCGCCTCGGGCCGCAGCAGGATGCAGTGGAACGACCCGTGCGAGACGAATCGGTCGCCGTCGTTCTTGATCCGGAGGAAGTCGATCCCGGTCTCGAACGCCGGGCAGACCCGGACCGTCAGGTTCTTGCCGTCTTCCAGGACGGTCACGTTCGCCTCCGCGCTCATGTTCCCGCTGACGGGGTGGCGGGTGGGCTCCCAGGTGATCCGGAAGATCCTCGCGGCCTTGTCCTCGCGGTAGATGCGGTCGCGGATCTCGGTGATGATCTGCTGCTGCCTGGCGCCGTTGTTGCCGTGCAGCGTGGCGACGAGCTTCGCCAGCGTGTACTCGACCATGATGGACACCTGTGCCTTCGGTGCCAGCATGATCACGTTCGCCGACGCGGCCGTCCCGGACGCCGGAACGACCTTGGCTCCGGGAACGAAGCCGGGGGCGATGGCCGAAACGGCCGTGAGAACGCCGTTGCCGGCGAGAGGAGCTTCGAGTTGCATGATTCCCTCCTTGGGAGTTTTCCAGCCGACCAATTCGACCAGACCGCGAACCATACTTAGATTTTCGCATTTTGTCAAGGTTTCAATGAATTTCCAGAGAAAAATGCCTGAAATTCCTTGACAATGAGCGAATAGTTGCGTATGATCCGACCTCCCATTTCACTGGAGGGAGCGCACATGGACAGACTACAGGCCTTTCGCGCGCTGTTCGGAACGAATCCGGAAACCGCGACCCAGGCGCACGTCAATTGGCTGAAGGGCCTGACGACGCCG
Source organism: Candidatus Uhrbacteria bacterium (assembly GCA_023246275.1). Lineage (GTDB taxonomy): Bacteria > Patescibacteriota > Patescibacteriia > UBA9934 > GWF2-40-263 > YC12-FULL-57-11. The sequence goes on along the minus strand of JAHFIS010000131.1, from coordinate 1,988 downwards.
ACGGACGAGGAAAACGGCAAGCTTGGCGACGAGATCGTCGCCTCCGTCAACAAGTATCTCGACGACCCCGAGTCGTACGCCGAGGACGAGCCTCACGCGGGACGCTCCGCGCTCCTCAAGGCTCTCGCCAGCAAGGCCACGTTTACCCCGATCATGACGTCAAATCTGCACGAATCGGTCGAAGTCGGGACTCCGCTCCAGGAACTGGTGGAGGAAGATCCGCCCCCGGCACAGCTTCGTGCTCCGCTTCGCTTCGGCTCCTGGGCCGACGCGTTCAAGGACGATCCGCCGTACGTCGAGCCTGTCGTGACGACTCCGCCCACGTCGCATCCGAAAGCCAATCCCGTTGATCCGCTTGGGAGGAAGGTGATCGGCCCGACCAAGGTTCACGATCCCGCGAACGCCCCGAAGGCTGGTGCGCCCGACCCGGTCGCGATCATCTGGACCGTGGTCCAGGCAGCGGCGGTCCTCATGGTCCTCGGCACGATCTGCGCGTACTTCCTCATCTCGCGGTTCCACAACCAATGAGGCGCCTGAACGGGTCCAACCCCGTTCTTTTTCTTTTTCTATTGACCCATTCTTCTCAAACGCGTATACTCTCCGCGTCTGTGGATATCCTTTTTTATGGGAAAAGACGCCCAATATCAACGGCTGGCAGTGAGGATCTTCGCTGATTTCAGCGGATCGATTGCCATCCCGGCCGTTCTGGCCGCTTTTCTCGGCAAATGGCTTGATGCGCGTTACGGCACGTCGCCAAGGCTCATCATCCTCTGTCTCCTCGTCGCGTTCGTCCTCACGGGGGTCATCATCGTCCGAAAGGCCAGTAAATATTCTCAACTCTACGCCTCGATCGAAAAATTATGACCATTCCTCCGGCCGCGGCCGAAGTCATTTTCCACATCGGAACGTTCCCGGTAACGAACGCGCTGTTAAACGGCTGGATTGCGGTCGTTTTTTTCGTGATCGTGGCGTCGTTCGTCAGCGAGCGGAACGCGCTCGTTCCGAAGGGGATTCAGCACATCGCCGAGGCGATCGTCGAGTTCATGCTCGGCGAGATTCGAAAGGTGACCGGCGACGCGGCGCGCGCCCGGAAGTTCCTGCCGATCGTCGGGACGATCTTCCTCTTCATCCTGTTCTCCAACTGGTTCGGCCTCGTTCCCGGAACCGGATCCATCGGGATCTGGGAAACGAAGGGAGGCGTCCGCGAGCTTATCCCGCTGTTCCGTCCGGCGGGCAGCGACCTGAACCTGACCCTTGCGATCGCGCTGTTCGCGGTCGTCGCCAGCCATGTCTTTGGCATCGTCGCGCTCGGACCGGTGGGGCACGTCTCGAAGTTCGTGAATGTCCGTGGCGTTCTGAAGTCGTTGAAGCACGGACCGATTGCCGTGGTCGTCGCACTCATCGAGTTTGGTGTTGGTCTGCTCGAGATCGTATCGGAGGTCGCCAAGGTCCTATCTCTCTCCCTTCGTCTGTTCGGCAACGTGTTCGCCGGCGAGGTACTGATCACGGTAATCCTCGGTCTGTTCGCTTACTTCCTCCCGATCCCGTTTATCTTCCTCGAGGTGCTCGTCGGAGCCATCCAGGCGACGGTATTCTCCATGCTGACTCTCGCCTACCTCACGGTGGCAACGGAAGCGCATGGCAGCGGGGAACACGAGGAAAAGGCGGCACATTAGGGAGTCGTTGAGTCGCTGGGTCATTGAGTCGTTGAGTGAAACGCCCTCGACGAAGCCTGACTCGGCGACTCAAAGACTTAACGACTAATATTCACTAACGACTCACGTATGGACGCAGAATCCATGGTCACGCTTACTAAAGGCATCACGATGGCGGTCGGAGGACTCGCCCCGGCGTTCGGCATCGGCATGATCGGCTCGAAGGCGATGGAATCCATCGGTCGCAATCCGGAGGCCGCCGGAAAGATCTTCGTTCCGATGCTGCTCGGCATGGCATTCGCCGAGGCCATCGCCATTTACTCCCTCGTCGTC
>JAHFIS010000018.1:5878-9117 GCA_023246275.1 Candidatus Uhrbacteria bacterium | reverse complement strand
TCTGGATGCCGAAGGAAATCCTCCTTTTGTCGCGCACGCCCGTCGGCTGGGCCCTGCTTCGGGAGGGGTCAAGGATCTCGGAGCGACGACACGAGATCGAGAACGCCGAGCGCAGTCTCGCGGCCTTTCGAAGGTTCGCGATCACCTTGGATCCGCAGCAGATTCTGGAGCTTGAGGCCAACCTGCTGGCAGCCTGGAACAAGATGCTGTTCGACGAGGAGAGTCTCCTCAGCCGCCAGGGCAAATACCTTGCCGGCGAGGTCGTCACGTACGACGCGTCGCTTGCGGCATCGCCATGACCCGGCCGTTCTGCGACCCTCCCGGCCACAGGCGGCCGTGGTGCGCGCGGGAGATCCCGTATCCGATGGTCGCGTATCCGTCGCGCCTGCGGCTCGCGCTTCTCGTCGAGCGCGTCGCGGAGGTCGTCCTGTACGCCCTCATCTGGATCGCAATGGGGTCGTGGGCGCTCGCGTTCCTCGCGATCCCGATCGTCGGCGCGATCACGATCGTCATCCTCGGGTTCCAGTACGCATGCAACAATTCTTCCGCGCCGATGGCCGCCTGGCTCGCGGGCATGTCGGACGAGGGACGCCGTCTGCTCGCGGAAGGGGACCGCCTGAACGCGCTTCGCGACGGCATCCTGCTGCGGGGCCACCCGGACGAGTACCAGCGACACTTGGTACTCGAATGCGATCTTCGCGAGCGGCAAGAGCGGGCTGTCTACGGCGAGCAAGTCGCCGCTGCCATCCGCCTGTCCCCGCGCTCTCCGTGACCGAAAGGCCGCGGTCTTTTTTTGTCGGGCGACGGGGTTGTGAATCACGAATTTGTTACGCATTACACAAATGACACGAATTGCTACGAATGGTTTCGCAGTCGCCAACTACCAACGCTAAGCGTTGGTAGTTGGCGACTGCGGAGTCTGGCGATAACATTATAATGGCGCAATAACAAAAAAATCGCGACGATGACGTCACGACAGGGGTCTCACTCGTCGCACTTCACGACGCGGGTGTAGAGCGTGCCGTCCACGAACTTCCAGGTGGCGGCGCGGTGGTTGGGGAGGAGCTGGATGGGGTCGGTCGACGGGATGCCGGTGTCCCACTCGGTGTCGTCCTCGCCGTAGAAGACATGCCAGCAGCCGTTCTCGAACGCGACGCACACGTCGTCTCCGAACTGGATGAGCGGACAGACGCGCATGCGAAGGCCGGCTGCCGAGTACAGGCGGATGCCGGATTCGCGATCATAGATTGTGAGCTGGCCGGCCGTGTTTGCCATGAACAGACGACCATCCGTGGCGACGAGGGTAGCGAGCGCGCGTACGTCGCCCGACAGGAATCGGGTGCCGCCGAGCGCGTCGACGAGCTCGTGACGGGCCTTGTCGACGAGGAACACGGAACGCCCGCTGTTGATCGCCTGCCTGCCGGTCGAAATATTCCAGGACGTGTAGGCGTCCGTAGTTTCGAAGAGTCGTTCGCCCATGACGACGCCATTCGGCTTGAGCGCCCGCACGATCGTCGGCGTTCCGTCCCGGACGACGACGTCCACACAGTTCTCCGGCCCGGTGCCGAGCGTCTCGCCCCGATCGTCGATGACTTCTTGCAACGTGGTTCGGAAGTTGTGCGCGAAGATCCATGCGCGACCCCCGCGTTCGACGACGTCCCTTACGAACAGGTGGTCGTCGAGCTTGACGCGCCTGTCGAGCGACGGGTCGTCGAGGCAGACGATGCGTCCCTCGCTCTGTCCGAACGCGGCGACGAAGCGCCGGTCATCACGGTCCTTCCAGAGGGCGAAGGACCGGTGGCTCGGAACGAAGCGAACGTCCGTGATCAGGCGGTGGTGCCCGTTCCAACGGACGTCGAACACCTCTCCGCCCGTCTTCGGCCACGCGACGACGGGGACGTCATTCTCGATCCCGTGGACGAGCTCGACGTGCCAGTTCTTCGGAATCTCGACGAGGCTTCCGTGCCCGCCGTCCGGGCCGAATCCGCGGAACGCGAACGTTCCTTCCTTGTCGCGCGCGATCCACGTCGGGATGCCGGCGAAGTCGAACGCGACGTCACACACTTCCGGGAACCCGGTCGAGCAGGCGTTCATCCCCTTTGCGAGCGGGACGAACCTTCCTTCGAGGATGTCGCACGCGTATTTGGCGAGCTTGGGACTGACGGGCTTGCCGTCGCGGATCGCGGAGGCGACGATGTCGAGGAGCTTTCCAACTTCCGAGTGATAGTTCACGTTCTTGCCTGTCCAGCAATCGGGTAGCACTGGCGGAATGCCAGCGAAGAGCCGAACCTGAACGCGGGAATTGAAGCAGGAAAGGTAGGTCTCGTCAACGAAATGTCGTCGTATCGGTTGACTTTGGTTGTCCCTGGGCTACTATACAAAAAAAGTTCCCGGTTCATCTCTCCGCGACTCCAACACTTCACAACCCCATCACTTTTTATGGACAAACAGCTTCGCCGGATCCTGAACTTGGTACGAAAGACGGGCGACCGGATGGTCGTGACGGACGCGAACGGGGACGACGTGTACGTGGTAATGGGATTGGAACAGTATGAGAATCTCGTAATTCCAAAGGAAAACGTCGATAAATCGCATGGCTTGCCATCCGACTTGTCCACCGGAGCCTTTGCGAAGGAGGAAGCTTCTCAGAGCGAAGGATGGTGGAACAATTGCGAGCCGGAAGAGGAGGAGGGAAGGGTCGGACCCTCCTACGCTAAGGCTGCGGAGGGCAAGCCTGTCATCACGGCGCCGGCCATTCCGCCGACCGATATCTGGGAGGCGATGGCGCCGGCCGGATCGGAATCGGAGACGTGGAACATTTCGACGATGTCGGACGTGGAAAAGGTCGATCTGGAGAAGCAGTTTGAGAATTATCAACAGGAGAAGGGAAAGGCGGAAATCGAGGTCGAAAAACCAGCCGAACAGCCAACCGAGGTCAAAACGGAACCAAAGGAAGAGGATTTTGGCGAAGAACAGTTCTATTTGGAGCCGATCGAGTAGAGAGGATTGACGGGCGGGCGAGACCTTGCATTATCCGTTTCCCTCTGTTACAATTTCGCCGTTAATTAAAAAACAACCCTAACAAGAGCATTTTTTGCCCGCCTGGTTCAGTGGCACGCGTCGTGACACATTGAACCGGCCGGGCAAGGTCGCATTGGGCGGCCAAGCTCAAAAAATAGCTATGGCAGACTTGTTTGTACGCAACAAGCCGCACGTCAACGTCGGCACCATCGGTCACG
>JAHFIS010000018.1:0-5868 GCA_023246275.1 Candidatus Uhrbacteria bacterium | reverse complement strand
ACGACGGCGGCCATTCTCGCGGTTTTGTCCGCCCACGGCGGAGTCGCGCAGAAGAAGGGCATCGACGATCTCGACAATGCCCCGGAGTCCAAGGCCCGCGGTATCACCATCGCCACGGCCCACACCGAGTACGAGTCCGAGAAGCGCCACTACGCGCACGTCGACTGTCCGGGACACGCCGACTACATCAAGAACATGATCACGGGAGCCGCCCAGATGGACGGCGCCATCCTCGTGGTTTCCGCCGCGGACGGCCCGATGCCGCAGACCCGCGAGCACATCCTTCTCGCCCGGCAGGTCGGCGTCCCGGCCATGGTCGTGTACCTGAACAAGGTTGACATGGTCGACGACCCGGAGCTGATCGACCTCGTGGAGCAGGAAGTTCGCGAGCTTTTGACCAAATACCACTACCCGGGAGACCAGGTTCCGGTGATCCGCGGCTCTTCCGCGAAGGCCCTCGCCAACCCGTCCGACCCGGCCGCCTCGAAGCCGATCCTCGACCTCGTCGCCGCCATGGACGCCTACATCCCGGACCCGGTCCGCGAGATTGAGAAGCCGTTCCTCATGCCGGTCGAGGACGTGTTCTCCATCGAGGGCCGCGGAACCGTCGTCACGGGCCGCATCGAGCGCGGTCAGATCAAGATCAACGAGGAAGTCGAGATCATCGGCCTCAAGCCGGAGTCCTCGAAGACCGTCGTCACGGGAATCGAAATGTTCAACAAGCAGCTTGAGTCCGGAATGGCCGGAGACAACGCCGGCTTGCTCCTCCGCGGCGTGAAGAAGGAGGACATCGAGCGCGGCATGGTGCTGGCGAAGACCGGTTCGGTCAAGCCGCACACCGAGTTCGAGGCCGAGATCTACGCCCTCACGAAGGAAGAGGGCGGACGCCACAAGCCGTTCTTCAACGGCTACAAGCCGCAGTTCTACATCCGCACCACCGACGTGACGGGCGACATCACCCTTCCGGCCGGAACGGAAATGATCATGCCGGGAGACACGTCGACCCTCGCTATCAAGCTCATCCAGCCGGTCGCCTTGGAAGAGAAGATGACCTTCGCCATCCGCGAGGGAGGCCGCACGGTCGGCGCCGGAGTCGTTACCAAGATCGTCAAATAATTATTGAGTGCTTGTTCTTTCCCTACCACTGTGGCAAACGCAACAAAACCAGCGGCAGTCAAGGCGGACAAGGCCGCGGACGGACAGCGCATTCGCATCCGCGTCCGCGCCTACGACCACAAGCTCATCGACCAGGCCACGATGACCATCATCAAGGCCGCCGAGCGATCGGGGGCGAAGATCCACGGGCCGATTCCGTTGCCGACCGAGAAGCGCAAGTACACGGTGAACCGCTCGACGTTCGTCCACAAGGACTCGCGCGAGCAGTATGAGATGCGCGTCCACAAGCGCCTCATCGACATCACGGACCCGACGGAAAAGACCGTCGACGCCCTGATGTCGCTCAACCTCCCCGCCGGGGTTGACGTGGAGATCAAGACCTAGTACAATCCCCGCAGATTGAGGAACACAGAAGAAAGATCCCCCTCCCGGCCGCAAGGCCGGGAGGGGGAAAACCTCCTGGCGCTTCCAATGTCTCAAGAAGGAAAAACAACCCATTCATTAAGAATTCTCCCAAAAAACTGTTCTACGAGTGAACAGGTCAGAAGCTGTTAGTAAACCACCGTTAGAAGGATTCCGCGACGTTTTACTACCAACTTCTGGCTTTTCGTTATCTTGGCCGGTTCGGCCAGGCGAGTCAGTTGTTAGCACGTCCCGTCGGGACCAATGTCTATGCCATTCATCATCGGACGAAAAATCGAGATGTCTCAGCAGTTTTTGGAGGATGGAACGGTCGTCGCGGTCACGCTGGTCAAGGCGGAACCGAACGTCGTCGCCCAGGTGCGCGAATTGGAAAAGGACGGATATGTCGCGGTGCAGCTTGGAACGGACGTGAAGCGCGTCCTGAACAAGCCGGAGGCCGGCCACGTGAAGGATCTCTCCCTCATGGGCACGCTCCGCGAGTTCCGCGTCGATTCGACGGACCTGACGCGCGGAAGCGTCGTGGACGTCAGCGCGTTCACCGTCGGGATGCACGTCGACGTGACGGGAACCTCGAAGGGGCACGGCTTCGCCGGCGTCATGAAGCGCCACCACTTCTCCGGAGGTCCGGCCACCCACGGCCAGAAGGACCAGATGCGCATGCCGGGTTCCATTGCCTCGCAGCGCCAAGGTCCGGTTTCCAAGGGACAGCGCATGGCCGGCCACATGGGCGACGCCACCGCGACGGTCAAGAACCTGGAAATCGTCTCGATCGACCCGATCAACAACATTCTCGCGATCTCTGGCGCCATTCCCGGCGCGCGCGGAGGCTTAATCCTCGTCGTGGCCCGCGAAGGCAAGCTCGTATGGCAAAAGTAACGCTGCATAACCAGGCAGGAAAAGTGGTCGGCGAGCTCGAGCTCGACGCCGCGATCTTCGAGGTGAAGCCGAACCCGGCGCTCATCCACGAGGCGTTCGTAATCCAGATGGCCAACGGCCGTCAGGTTCTGGCGCACACCAAGGATCGTTCCGAGGTGGCCGGTACCGGAAAGAAGCCGTGGAAGCAGAAGGGAACGGGCCGCGCCCGCCACGGTTCGCGCCGCTCCCCGATCTGGGTTGGCGGAGGAATCACGTTCGGACCGCGCAACGAGCGAAATTTTTCATTGAAGCTGAACCGCGTCGCCAAGCGCAAGGCCCTCGCGATGGTTCTCACCGACAAGCTGACGAGCGACAAGTTCGTGGCGATCGACACCATGGTGCTGCCGGAGGCGAAGACGAAGACGTTCGCCGGCGTCATGAGGAACCTCCCGTCCGCCGGAAAGAAGACGCTCGTCGTCCTCGAGCCGTCGAACGTCGAAGCCGCCCGCGCCGCGCGTAACATTCCGCGCGTCACGACGCTTTCCGCCCTTTCGCTGAACATCGGCGACTTGCTTGCAAACGATTTCGTCGTGGCTTCCAAGGAAGCGATCGACGCCATCACGAAGACGTTTAAGCGCTCGTAATATGGGAATTCTTGAAAAGTTCAAATCGAAGAAGGAGCAGGAGCTGAAGGGCGACGTCGTCGTCGATGCCAAAGTCGTCCCTGAGACGTCGGACGCGCCGGCCGACGAGAAGAAGCCCAAGAAGCCCGCCGCGAAGAAGACCGCGAAGGCCATCCCGTCCGACCTGTCGGGCGTGGTGCTCCGCCCGCTCGTGACCGAAAAGGCCGCGGTCGTGGCGCACGGGGGACAGTACACGTTCGTGGTCGCCACCAGGGCGAACCGCGTGCAGGTGAAGTCCGCCATCCGCGCGATGTACGGCATCCTGCCGGAATCGGTTAACATCCTGAACATGCGCGGCAAGATGGTCCGGTTCGGCCGCTCCAACGGCCAGCGCGTTTCCTGGAAGAAGGCCGTCGTGACGCTCCCGAAAGGCAAGACGATCGACGTTTACGAAGGGGTCTAAAAACCTATGCCGGTCAAAAAATACAATCCAACCACCAACGCCCGCCGCCTTTCCTCCGTCGATACCTTCGAGGATATCACGAAGACCGAGCCGGAACGGAGGCTGACCGTCGCCAAGAAGCAGATGGCCGGCCGCTCCAACGGCAAGATCGCGGTGCGCCATCGCGGCGGCGGCGCCAAGCGTCGCATCCGCGTGGTCGATTTCAAGCACGACAAGCTGGACATCCCGGCCAAGGTCGTCGCGATCGAGTACGACCCGGGACGCGGCGGCCGTCTCGCCCTTCTGCAGTACGCGGACGGCGAGAAGCGCTACATGGTCGCGGCCATCGGCATGAAGGTTGGCACGGTCGTCGTCAACTCGAAGGAAAAGGGCGACGTGCAGGACGGAAGCCGCTTCCGCCTCGAGCACATCCCGGTCGGCATGAACGTGTATGACATCGAGATTCTTCCGGGCAAGGGCGGACAGCTCGTGCGCGGAGCCGGACTCGGCGCCCAGCTCATGGCCGTGGAAGGATCGTTCGCAACGGTGAAGCTGCCGTCCGGAGAGATCCGCCAGATCCCGAAGGAGTGCATGGCCACGGTCGGACGCGTGTCCAACCCGGACCGCCGCCTCATTCGCTGGGGCAAGGCCGGGCGCACGCGACATCGCGGAATCCGCCCGACCGTTCGCGGAAAGGCGATGAACCCGGTCGATCACCCGCACGGCGGCGGAGAGGGTCGAAACTCGATCGGTTTGAAGAATCCGAAGACTCCGGCGGGCAAACCGGCCCTCGGCGTGAAGACGCGCCATAAGCAGGCCTCCGACAAGCTCATCATCCAGCGACGTCCGAAAGGCCGGTTCGTGGGAGCATAAAACCCTATGTCTCGCAGTTCCAAGAAAGGTCCATTCGTGGACGAAAAAACTCAAAAGAAGGTCCTGAACCTGAAGGCCGGCGACAAGACGGTCATCAAGACCTGGGCCCGTTCCTGCTCGATCACTCCGGAGATGGTGGGGTTCACCATCGGGGTGCACAACGGCAAGGACTTCATTACGGTGCGCGTGGTCGAGAACATGGTCGGACACAAGCTCGGCGAATTCTCGCCGACGCGCAAGTTCGTCCGCCATGGCGGACAGGTTGCCACCGCGAGCCCGGGTGCCGCGCCGGCAGCAAAGCCCGCCGCCGCCGCTCCCAAGAAGAAATAATCATCCCATATGGAAGTGAAGGCCTACGCAAAAAATATTCGCATGTCCCCGCGGAAGGTCCGGCTCGTGATTGACGTTATCCGTGGGATGGACGTCGCCCGCGCCGCGACCCAGCTGCGCTTCCTGAAGAAGGACGCGGCGCTGCCGGTTCTCAAGCTGTTGAACTCGGCCGTGGCGAACGCGGATCACAACTTCCAGATCGCCCCCGAGTCCCTGTTCGTGAAGACGATCATGGCCGACGGCGGGCCGGTGATCCATCGCTGGACGCCGAAGGCCTTCGGACGATCCGCCCCGATTCGCAAGCGCACGAGCCACATCACGATCGTTCTCGATCAGATGGCTCCGAAGGCGGCGAAGAAGGCCGCGGCCGCCCAAAAGAAGGAGGCCAAGGCAAAGACGGTTAAACCGGCGAAGGCGAACTAGATATGGGCAAAAAAACACATCCGATAGCGTTCCGCCTGGCCATCAACAAGGACTGGCAGGGCCACTGGTTTGCGGACAAGGATTTTCCAGCGTGCTTGCGCGAGGACGTCATGGTTCGCGAGTTCCTGATGAAGGAGCTGCGCGAGGCCCAGGTGGACCGCGTGGACATCGACCGCTCCCGCCAGATCGTCACCATCAACGTCCTCGCCGCAAAGCCGGGCGTGGTGATCGGTCGGGCCGGAGCCGGGATCGAGGAGCTGAAAAAGAAGATCAAGAAGAACTTTTTTGCCGGTCGTCGAACGACGGTGAACGTCAACGTGAAGGAGGTGGCGAAGCCGGCGCTTTCGTCGCGCATCACCGCCCTCCAGATCATCGGCGACATCGAGAAGCGCATGCCGTTCCGCCGCATCATGAAGATGGCGATCGAGCGCGTGATGAAGGGCGGCGCGGAAGGGGTGAAGATCACCCTGTCCGGACGTCTGAACGGCGCGGAAATCGCGCGAACGGAAACGCTCGCGAACGGAAAGATCCCGCTGCACAACCTTCGCGCGGACATTGATTTCGCCTCCCTGCCGGCCCGCACCATCTACGGCGCGATCGGCGTGAAGATCTGGATCAACCGCGGCGAGGTGTTCGACAAGCCGGCCGTCGTCGAGAAGGCGTAAAAAAATCCCTATGTTGATGCCAAAAAAAGTTAAGCACCGCAAGTGGCACAAGGGCCGCGCCCGCGGCAAGCGCATTGCGACGCGCAAGACGACGCTCGCGTTCGGCCAGGCCGGTCTG
>JAHFIS010000017.1 GCA_023246275.1 Candidatus Uhrbacteria bacterium | reverse complement strand
CCAACGTTTACGCTGTTTTATGATCCGTCCAAGCTTCCGCAGTTCCGCGGGAAGGACATTCGGACGTCGTTTTTGCAGCGCGCGCCGATGATCAAATCTCGGTTCCAGTGGTACCTGACGCTGATGCCGACCGCGACCGAGCACTACCGGTTCGACGGGTTCGACACGGTGGTTTCGTCGACGTCGGCGTTCGCCAAGGGGATCATCGTTCCGCCGGGGACGCGACACATCTGCTACTGCCACACGCCGACGCGATTCCTCTGGACGGACACGCTTTCCTACGTCGAGGAGCTGCGCGTCCCGCGGTTCATCAAGATGCTGCTTCCGCCGTTCCTCACCCTTCTCCGGATGTGGGACCGGCTCGCCGCCGACCGCGTGGACGTGTTCATCGCGAACTCGGAGACGGTCCAACAGCGCATCAAGAAATATTATCATCGCGACAGCGTCATCGTGCACCCGCCAGTGGACACGAAGCGGTTCAAGATCTCGGACAAGCCGAAGACATACTTCCTCGCGGGCGGACGGCTCGTCGCGTACAAGCGGTTCGACCTCGTCGTCGAGGCATGCAACCGCACGGGAATAAAGCTGAAGATCTTCGGCACCGGGCCGGTTCTGAACGACCTCAAGAAGATGGCCCGCCCGAACGTCGAGTTCCTCGGACGCGTGCCGGACGCCGATCTCCCTGCCCTGTTCGCCAACGCCAAGGCGTTCATCAATCCGCAGGAAGAAGACTTCGGCATCACGCCCGTCGAGAGCATGGCCGCGGGCCGGCCGGTGATCGCGTATAAGAAGGGCGGCGCGACCGAAACGGTCGTCGACGGCGTCACGGGCGAACTGTTCGAGGAGCAGAGCTGGGAGGAACTGGCCGACCACCTGATTCGGTTCGACGACAAGAAGTTCGATACCGTCGCGATCAAGGCGCACGCGGAAAAATTCGGGCAGGAACGGTTCGTGAGGGAGATGCGGGAAATCGTCGGGTCACTCCACGACTCCGCCACCCCATCACTCCATCACTAAACTATGCGCATCCTCGTCGACGTCCGACACCTGTCGGACGCGCACAAAACGGGCGTGGGGGAGTACACAAGCGAGCTCCTTCGCGCCCTTTTTGCGTCAGGGACGGAGGACGAGTATGAGCTCGTGTCGACGGGAATCACCCAATCGTTACTACCAACGCTTAGCGTTGGTAGTAACGACGTCGGGAAAAGAATTGTCGGTGGCGAAGTCGTCGACCGTCCCAACTACCAACGCTTAGCGTTGGTAGTTGGGACGCACCTCCGACTTCCCAACAAACTCCTCAAGCTCACGACCCTCGCGGCGGGGTGGCCGAAGCTCGACCGAATCGAGAAGACGACTCCCGACCTTGTCTGGCTCCCCAACCTCAACTTCACGGCGATCTCCCCCTCCGTCCCGTACGCGCTGACGATACACGATCTCTCCTGGAAAATCTTTCCAGAGTTCTTCTCGTGGAAGATGCGACTCTGGCACGCGCTGTCACAACCCGACCGTCTCGTCCGAAATGCCGCCGCGATCATCGTCCCGTCGACGGCGACGAAGGAGGACGTCGTGCGGTTCTTCGGAAAGGACGCGAGCAAGGTCCACGTCATCCCGCATGGAATCGATCGGGCGTTCTCCCCGACGTTCACCGCGCAGGACCACGGCGTCCGCTCGCGCCACAAGCTGCCGAGGCGATTCGTCCTGTTCGTAGGCACCCTCGAGCCCCGCAAGAACGTCGTCGCGCTCATCGACGCGATGGACGCGTATCGCCGCGAAACGGGCGACGACTTGCATCTCGTCCTCGCGGGAGGCTGGGGCTGGAAGAGCGGTGCGATTCGTGAGGCATTGAAGGCCACAGGCCGAAAGGCCGAAGGAACGACCCCCTACCGCCTACGGCCTTCGACCCTTCGATCCTCCTGGATCCATCATCTCGGCTACGTCCCCTCCGCCGACCGCCCCGCCCTCTACCGCGCCGCAACCGCCTTCGCCTGGCCGTCCGTCTACGAGGGGTTCGGTCTCCCGGTGCTCGAAGCGATGGCCAGCGGCACGCCCGTCATCACGAGCCACACGTCGTCGCTCCCCGAGCTGACGAACGGCGCGGCGATCCTCGTGAACCCGTTTCGGACGGAGGAGATCGCGATGGCGTTGCGCGAGCTGATGTCGTCGGAGGCATTGCGAGAGCGGCTTCGTCGAAAGGGGTTGGAGCGAGCGCGGGAGTTTTCCTGGGAGAAGGCGGCGCAACGAACACGGGAAGTATTCAGGTCCGCAACAGACGATCGCGACGCATAGGATCCACAAATCATTTGTGGATCTTTGTTATGTGGATAACCTAGGGACAACCCTCTTTTTTTCTGCTAAAATACACGCATGAAGATCGGAATCGACGCACGGATGTTTGGCCCGGCGGTGGGGGGTGGCGGACTTGGGCGGTATGTGGAGCAGCTGGTCGGCGAGCTGCAGAAACAGGACCTTGAGAACCGCTACGTTTTGTTCCTCAAGCGGGAAAACTTCGATACGTGCGTGATCACGAATCCGAACTTCGAAAAGCGTCTCGCGGACGCGCATTGGTACACCGCGAAGGAACAGATCGTGATGCCGTTTCTCATCGCCAGAGAAGACCTCGACCTGATTCATTTTCCACATTGGAACGTTCCCCTTCTTTGCCGAACACCATTTGTCGTCACCATCCACGACCTGATCCTGCTCGAGCAGCCGGTCTCGTCGAAGACCACGACGCGCGGACCGCTCGTCCACTGGCTCAAGCGCCTTGGGTACCGGATCTCGCTTCGCCACGCGATCGTCGCATCGAAGCGGATCGTCGCGGTGTCGCGGTACACGAAGTCGTCGGTTGGGAATTTTTTTCCGGGGATTCCGTCGTCGAAGGTCGAGGTCGTCTACGAGGGCCTCACGGAACTCCCGAGCCTCTCCACGACTCCGTCACTCCACGACTCCGTCACTCCCTACCTCCTCTACGTCGGAAACGCGTATCCGCACAAGAACCTCGATTCCCTGCTCGACGCGTTCGCGATGTTTTCCAAGTCGCATCCAGGCGTCGAACTCGTCCTCGCCGGTCGCGACGACGTATTCTACCGGCGATTGCGAACGATAATTCACGATTCAAGACCTGATCCCAACCCCGTCCGCTTCGTCATGAACCCGACGGACGCCGAGCTCGCGGAGCTGTACCGCGGCGCGAAGCTCTACGTCTTTCCCTCGAAGTCCGAGGGGTTCGGCCTTCCTCCGCTGGAGGCAATGTCGGTGGGAATCCCGGTGGTCTCGTCGAACGCGACGTGCCTGCCCGAGATTCTCGGGGACGCGGCGCTCTACTTCCCTCCCGACGACGTCGAGGCGATGGCCGCCGCGATGGAACGCGGGTACTCGGACGAACGTCTCCGCGCCGAGCTCGTCGCGGAAGGCCGCGAGCAAGTCAAAAAATATTCCTGGGCCGCAATGGCCCGGTCGATCCTGAACCTCTATGGGAACGTCTCTCACCGCGAAACTGAATAGGAAGCGCCTCCAGGAAACGCTCCGCCGCCGCAAGGCCGCGCGGACCGTCACGTACCTGCTGGACCGCTCGGTTCCGAGCGAGCTTCGGTTCCACGGGATCCTGGCCGAGAACGTCCGGATGTCCAAGCCGTCCGTCCGCATCGCCGCGGCGCACGACCTGTCGCCGTACATCGTCCACCTCAACGCGCACCTCCCGCAGCCGTCCGACTTCCTCTCGAACGACCATGCCGTGGCCGCACCGAATCTCCTGCTTCCGGAGAAGTTCCTCATTTCCCTCGCGGACGCGGAAAAGATGAACCCGGTCGGCGACCTCGTGCTCCGACGCGAGGACATTCTCTCGCAGGTCGCGGAGGACGCGACTAACTACCAACGCTTAGCGTTGGTAGTAAAGGATTCGACCGAGCGCGTCGCCGAGGAGAAGCTCGACGCCCTCATCGAGATCGACCACCCAGCCGCGCTTCGCTCGCAGTTCGTCGCCGCCCCGTTCGTCCCTCCGAAGGCCCCGGAGAACTTCGCCGCCTACTTCGAGATGCCGGAGGCGGACGAGGCGGACCTTGAGGAGGAGCCGGACGTGATCTCGATCGACTTCACGCCCTCCTTCGCCAAGGAGACGCTGGTCGCGGCGAACGCAGGGACGGTCACGGACGGGATCGTGCTGACGGCGGGCGACGAGACGGTCACGGTGAACGCGACGGTCGAGGAACCTGCCGTCGTCGAAGCCGTTGAAATCGACACTTCCTTCGCCGAGGCGATCGAGGATCGAGCTCCCGAGGAACGCGTCGCGTGGGCGCTTCCCAGCTTCCAGTTCCTTCCCGCCCAGTGGCCGCGGGCCATCGGCGGGTTCGTGCTCGCGTCGTTCCTGTTCGTCCTCCCCATTCACGCGATGCACTTCGTCTCGAACCTGAAGACGACGAAGTCCGGCCTCGAGAACGCGTCGCAGACCGCGCTTTCGCAGCTCCGCGCCGGGGCCGACGCTGTGCTCGTGCGCGACGCCAGCGCCGCCTCGACCTCGTTCGACAAGGCCGGAAGCGCATTTTCCCGCGCCAAGCAGTCGGTGAACGACCTCGGCGCCGCCACTTCCCTTTTGCTCTCCGCGATCCCGGCCACGGGCAAGACGTACCGCACCGGAACCGCGCTCATCTCCGCGGGGCAGTCCCTTTCCTCGGCCGGCGAGCGCATCGCGCAAGGCGTGCTCGCGGCGCAGGGAGAGCTGAGCCCGACGCCGACGTCGCGCCTGAAGATTCTCACCACCTACGTTTCCTCCGCCCAGCCGGAGCTGAGGAACGCCGCCGCGCTCGTCGCGGCCGTCGACGCGAACGACGTTCCCGATGCGCAGCGCGCCACCTTCGCCCAGCTCGCGGACAAACTCCCGAAGCTGGTCGCCACCGTCGACGAGTTCCTCTCGTTCGCCGACATGGCCGGAACGATCCTCGGCGGAAGCGGATCGAAGCGCTACCTCGTCGTCTTTCAGAACAACACGGAGATCCGCGCCACCGGCGGGTTCATGGGATCGTTCGCCGAGCTGCAGATGGACAACGGGACGATGACGAAGATGGACGTTCCGGGCGGCGGGACGTACGACCTGCAGGGATCGCTGAAGACCAACCTCGTGGCCCCGGAACCGCTGTCGCTTTTGAACGCCCGCTGGGAATTCCAGGACGCGAACTGGTTTCCCGACTTCCCGGCGACGGCGCGCCAGATCATGCAGTTCTTCGGCGACGCGGGCGGCGGAACCGTGGACGGCGTCATCGCGGTGAACGCCACCTACGTCCAGGATTTCCTCGGCCTTCTCGGCCCGATCGACATGCCGGAATACGGCCGCACGATCGACTCCGAAAACTTCCTCTCCGAGACGCAAAAGATCGTCGAGACCGAGTACGACAAGACGGAAAACAAGCCGAAGGCGTTCATCGGCGACCTCGCGCCGAAGCTCATCGACCGCGTCATGAACGGAAGTTCCCAGGACTTCTTCGCGGTGATCGACCGCGTGGACGCCGGGCTCCGAAGCCGCGACGTGCAGGTGTACTTCACGGACGGCGCGTTGGAACGCAAGGTGCGCGACCTCGGCTGGGGCGGGGAGATCCGGCAGGTCGCCGGCGACTACCTGATGCTCGTCGACACGAACCTGGGCGGAGGAAAGACCGACGGCGTGATCTCCGAGACCTCCACGCTGGACGTTGCCATCGGTCCGGACGGCGGGATCATCGACACCGTCACGGTCACCCGGACCCACAACGGATCCCCGACCGACGAGTTCTCCGGCGCGAACAACGTCGACTACGTCCGACTCTACGTCCCGCAGGGCGCAACGCTTCTCTCCTCCGGGGGATTTACCATTCCGGACCCGTCCCTGTTCGCGGCGGCCCCGGCCGAATGGCAGATCGACGACGACCTGCTGTATCCCATGGAATCGCTTCGGCAGGACTCGGCAAGCAAGACGGCGATCTACGACGAGTTCGGCAAGACGGTGTTCGGCAACTGGGTCCAGACCAAGCCGGGAACGTCGTCGACGTTCACCTTCTCGTACCGCCTCCCCTTCTCGCTCATCGCGAAGCAGGACGACTCGCTCGGCGCCGCGGCCCTGCGCGCCATCGGCATGCCGACGACCGATTCCTACTCGCTCACCCTCCAGAAGCAGTCCGGCGTCGCGGACCGCGCCACGAACGTCCGCGTCCGCGTCCCGTCCACGCTCAAGACCGCCTGGGCCTCGCAGGACCTGACGAGCGCCACCTTCGGCAACGCGGCGGACGCGTTCATCGGGGCCCTGTTCGAGCCCATCCAATAAATTTCGACCACCCCTGACCCCTCCTCCCTATGAGGAAGGGAAACACCGTGACTATGAAACGCAAAACCGATTCGGAAATCAAGGCGGAGCTGCGTTCCATCTACGCGGGGCACGACGGCGAGATGCCGGACCTCACCAAGCTCGACCAGCGGAAGGGGTCGCGGCTGACGCGATTTCTCGTTCGCTCGATCCTGTTCCTCGTCGTGGTCAGCGGCCTGGCGTGGGGCGGATTTATCGTCTGGAGCCGCGGCGGAGTGCTGCCGAGCCGGCCGCTGACGACGAGCGTCGACGTCCCGAACGACGTGAAGGCGGGCGAGGAGGCGTTCTACACCTTCCGCTACGAGAACACCGGAAACGCTCCCGTCGCCTCGCTCCAGATGAAGCTCACCATCCCGCCGGACTTCACGGCAACGTCTGAGATCCCGGCGCCGACCGACGCGACCGCGCAGACCTGGACGCTCGGTTCCCTCTCAAACGGATCGGACGGCGCGATACGGATCGGCGGTTACTTCCGCTCCGAGGTTCCGAGCTCGCAGACGATCCAGGCGCTCTACACCTACAAGCCCGCGAACTTCTCCTCCGACTTTCAGGACATTTCCACCGCGAAGGTCGCGATCGCCGCGTCCACGCTCAGCCTGACCGCGACCGGTCCGGACAAGGCGCTTCCGGGAGACGACGTGACGTACGTCGTCAACGTCCAGAACTCCGGACTGCTGCCCGCGACGAAGGTCCTGGTCGGCGCGACGCTGCCGGAAGGATTCACGATGACACACGCGGACCCGGCCCCGGCCGAGCCGAACGCGACGTCCTGGACGTTCGACGCGATCGCCCCGGCCGAGCTGAAGGCGGTCACGATCGTCGGAAAATTCAGCTCTTCCGTCTCGGGAACGCAGGCCGTGAAGGCGCGAGCATCGTTCCTCAACTCCGACAACGTCGAGTTTAAGCAGGCCGAGGCGGGAGCCGCGAGCGAGGTGATCGGCGGCGCGATCTCGTTCCACCTGATCGTGAACGGAAGCGCGTCCGACCAGACCGCGAACCCGGGCGACCCGCTGCGCGTCTCCATCGACTACGCCAACAACGGGAACGAGACGATCAAGAACCTGTCCTTCTCCCTCGCGCTTTCCGGAGACGGCACCGCCCCAACCGTCGACTGGGCAAAGGCCGACCTGGGAGGCGGAACGAACGACGGGGGAACGATCACCTGGAACGCGACGGCGAGAAAAGAGTTCGCCGAGTTCTCCCCGAGCGCGAACGGCACCATCGACCTGACGCTCCCGATCGTGAGCGACCTCAGGGTCCCGGGCCTGTCGAGCGTCATCACGCTCGCCCTCTCGGCGTCGCTCGAGCAGATCGGGTCGATCTCCGGCGCGCACGTCATCTCGGCGACGCCGATGAGCGTCAGGATCAATTCCGACTTCCGCTCGAGCGCCCACGCCGAATACTTCACCGCCGATTCCATCCCCGTCGGCACCGGCCCCCTTCCCCCGAAGGTCGGGGAGGTCACCACGTACCGGATCGTCTGGCGCGTGGCAAACTCGTTCCACCCGCTCGAGAACGTGCGGATGACGACGAACCTCCCGCCGAAGGTGGCGTGGACGGAAAAGACGCACGCGGACGTCGGCACGGTCACCTTCGACCAGACCACCCGCGTCGTCACATGGCTCATCGACAAATTCCCGACGAGCCTCCCGGGAGCCGAGGCGACGTTCGACGTCGCCGTCACCCCGGAGGAAAAGGACGCGGGAAGCTTCTACAAGCTCACGAACGCGATCGCCGTCGAGGGCACGGACACGTTCACGAAGGACCAGGTCTCGAACGGGATCGACATCCTGACGACCGAATTGCCGGAAGACAAGCTGGCGGCCGGCAAGGGAGTCGTGGCGAAGTAGGATTGAAGGCCGAAGGCACGAAGGCCGCAGGGAGATTCCCGCGGCCTTTTGCATTTTGCCAATGGTGCTATAGTGGACCCAGGGGAGGCATCACACATATGGGAGGTGCTTCATGCTGATTCTACTGTTGGTTGCGTGCGACTCGGGCGGCGGGTCCCACGCGAAGGGCGGGGTGACGATCAACCTCGTCGACGGGACGTACATCGGGTATCCCGCCGAGGGAGAACCGGCAAAGGGCGTTCGGGTTCGGGACGCGGACTCGACGTTCGCGATCCGGTTCTACGAGCATGAGTCCGATCTGTGGGCGTTCGTCTCGTTCCGGGGATGGATGACGGTTCGCGCGTACGGCCTCATCATCACCCTCAAGGCGGAGGATGCCACGGTGGAAGGAGTCACGGTCGACGGCGACAATCTGCAAAGCACCGTCCGATTCGACGGAATCGACTTCGACGTGACGGGGCTCTTCGAGGACAACCGCGCGACGCTGTACCTCGACATCGAAGACATCGGCACGATGACGCTGGAACGCCAGGGCGACAACTGGGACAGCGGCGACACGGCGGGCGACACTGGCGCTGGATGAGATCCGGCGTCTCTTTTTATCGGGCGGCGGGGTTGCGAATAACGAATTCGTTACGTATTACACATATGCAACGAATTGCTACAAATAAAAATCTGCCTGGTTAGGGCAGCAACGAGTCGAGGATTTCCTGCCAGGAGGCGACGCGGGTGACGGCAGACAGATGGTCGGCGAAACGGGAGACTTCCTCGTCGTCGGCGTTGATGAGGTAGCGGTTCGGAACGGTCGCGAGGTGGGAGAGAACCTCGAGGCGGTTGTCAACGAAGTGCGTGATGCCGAGGTCGCGGCAGATCGGCGCCTTCCCTTCCCGCGTGAGGCAGAAGTGAACGTTGTCGATCCCGATCCCGACGCGGGTGAAGAACCGGTGCTCGATCAGCCAGGCGACGGCAAGCGGCCGTGTCTGCCGACTG
>JAHFIS010000130.1 GCA_023246275.1 Candidatus Uhrbacteria bacterium | reverse complement strand
CGGCGCGATCATGACGGGCGAATCGACCGACACGGCGCTCCGCTGGGGCGCGGCAAACTCCGCGAGCGTCGTCCAGCATGTCGGGCCGACAAAGGGGCTGCTGACGGTCGCGCAGATCAAGTCGCACCTGAAGAAGCATCCTGGCGTGAGGCCGGAAAAAATCTAACTTGAGAGGGGCTGATGCCCCTCTTTTGATTTTCCTGCTATAATTTCAGCAAATTATCCTCACCTTATGCTCGTAACCCTCAAACAGATCCTCGGCAAAGCGCACCGCGGCCACTATGCGGTCGGCGCGTTCAACGTCAATAACCTGGAGATGATCCAGGCCGTCATGCTGGCTGCCGAGGCGGAAAAGTCGCCGGCGATCATGTCGACTTCGGAGGGAGCGATCCACTACGCCGGAATGGAGGAACTCGGGGCGCTCGCGCATCTCGCGGCAAAACGTTCGAAATTGCCGATCACGTTCCATCTCGACCACGGGAAGAACGTCGAACTCATCAAGACGGCCATCAAGAGCGGACTGTACGGAAGCGTCAT
Source organism: Candidatus Uhrbacteria bacterium (assembly GCA_023246275.1). GTDB lineage: Bacteria > Patescibacteriota > Patescibacteriia > UBA9934 > GWF2-40-263 > YC12-FULL-57-11. The sequence continues at coordinate 2,658 of JAHFIS010000130.1, read as the reverse complement.
GTTCGACGGCTCTTCCCTGCCCTACGAGGAGAACGTCGCGACGACGAAGGAGCTCGTCATACTCGCGCACAAGACGAACGTCTCCGTCGAGGCCGAGCTCGGGGCGATCGCCGGGATCGAGGACTTCGTTACCGTGGCGGACCGCGACGCGCATCTTACCGATCCCAAGCAGGCCGTCGACTTCGTTAAGCGGACGGGGTGCGACGCGCTTGCCATCGCGGTCGGGACCAAGCACGGCGCGTACAAGTTCGCCGGCGACTCGACGCTCGACTATGCGCGCATCAAGAAAATCGCTTCGGTCGTGAAAATCCCGCTCGTCCTCCACGGCGCCTCCGGCGTCCCGGAAAACGTCAAGAAAGTCTGCATCCAATACGGCTGCGACATCGAGGACGCGAAGGGCGTCTCGGACGCGTCCATCCGCAAATCCGTCTCGCTCGGCATCAACAAGGTCAACATCGACACCGACCTCCGCATCGCCTTCGACGCGGGCGTCCGCAAGTTCCTCCACGACAACCCGAAGGTCATCGATCCCCGCGAGATCTTGAAACCGGCGGTGGAATTGATCGCGAAGGTAGTCGCGCAAAAGATGCGGCTGCTTGGATCATCGGGAAAATCCTAAATATGCACGACATCATCACCATCGGCTCCGGACTGCGCGACGTGTTCCTTCTCTCCGACCAGTTTAGGCTTATCGCGAACGCGGACTTCGAGGGAGGAACGGCGGAATGCGTGGCGCTCGGGTCGAAGATCGAGGTCAACGACATCGTTCTCACGACGGGAGGCGGCGCGACGAACGCGGCGGTGACGTTCGCTCGATTGGGATTGAAGACGGCGGCGATCTGTCGGATCGGCGACGATGCGGCGGGGCGGGACGTGGTCGAGGATTTGAAAAAAGAAGGGGTGAATACGTCGCTCATCCGCCGCGTCGCGAAGGGCGTCACGGGATACTCGACGCTGCTGACCGCGTCGAACGGCGAGCGGACGGCGCTGGCGTACCGCGGGGTTTCGGGGACATTTTCAACGACGGACGTGCCGTTTTCCAAGTGCAAGGCGAAATGGTTCTATGTGACGTCGCTCGCCGGAAACGTCGCGCTCGCAAAGAGAATTGTCGCACACGCGAAATCGACGGGATCGCTGGTCGCATGGAACCCAGGGCGCAAGGAAATCGAAAAGGGGCTCAACGCGATCAAGGCGATTCTGCCGAACGTCCGCGTCCTCCTGCTCAACAAGGAGGAGGCCGCCGAGCTCAGCGGAAAGACGACGGTCGAGGAGATGTTCGCCGCATTGTCGACGCCGGGCAATGTCGTCGTCATCACGGACGGCCCGCGCGGCGCATACATCCAGCGTGACCCTTCGACAGGCTCAGGGCAGGCGGAGATTCTTATGTCCCCCGGCTCCGGCAAGCAGGCCGTCTCCCAGACCGGCGCGGGCGACGCGTTCGGCTCGGGATTCGTGGCGGGACTGATGCGGACGGAAGACTTGCGAATCGCGCTCGCGGTTGGAATGCTCAACGCGCAGTCGGTGATCACGAAGGTGGGAGCCAAGGCGGGGATATTGAAAAAGTGGCCGTCGGGCGCGCAGATCAAAACCATTAACGTCACCAAGGTATGAAACCACGAATCCTCGTCACCCGTCCCATTCCCGACGCCGGACTCAAGCTTCTCAGGAAAGACAAGCGCATCACCGTCGACGTTTATGAGAACGACAAGATCATCCCGCGCAAAGAACTCCTGAAACGCGCGAAAGGCGCGACCGCCATCCTCTCGATCCTGACGGACAAGATGGACAAGGAGCTGTTCGACGCGGCCGGGCCGTCGCTGAAGATGATCGCCAACTACGCGGTCGGGTTCGACAACGTCGATCTGAAGGAGGCGGCAAGGCGCGGGATCACGGTCACGAACACGCCGGGGACGGAGATCGCGGAGACGGTCGCGGAGCACACGATCGCGATGATATTCGCCCTCGCGCACCGGCTCGTCGAGGCGGACCGATTCGCGCGGGCCGGGAAGTACGTCGGCTGGGGGCCGCAGATGCTGCTTGGGACGGACGTGGTCGGCAAGACGCTCGGGATCGTCGGGTCCGGACTCATCGGAATGGACCTCGTGGAGCGGATGTTCGACGGGTTCGGCGTGAAGATCGTGTATACGGACGTGAAACGGAACGAGAAGATCGAGAAGGACGAGCTCGCGGAGTTCCTGACGCTCGACGAGCTGCTCAAGCGCTCGGACTTCGTCTCGATCCACGTCCCCCTGCTGCCGACGACGCGGCATCTGATCGGCGCGAAACAGCTGCGGATGATGAAGAAGACCTCGTTCCTCATCAACACGTCGCGCGGCCCGGTGGTGGACGAGGCGGCGCTCATCGCGGCGCTCCAGAAGAAGCAGATCGCGGGAGCCGGCATCGACGTGTACGAGTTCGAGCCGAAGATTCCGCTCGCGCTCCGCAAGCTCGACAACGTCGTGATCACGCCGCACACGGCAAGCGCGACGATTGAGACTCGGCAAGCAATGAGCAGGCGTGCGGCGGAAAATATCGTGGCGTTCCTCGACGGAAAAGTTCCGCCGAACGCCGTGAAGTAAAAAAAATAACGGAGTGAGAGATCACTCCGTTTCGGTTTGCGTCTCCTCCGGCTCGACCAAGGCGGCCGCGTTCGGGTAG
>JAHFIS010000016.1 GCA_023246275.1 Candidatus Uhrbacteria bacterium | reverse complement strand
TAAGAACAAGAAGGCGCTCTCCGACATGACCGACGCGGAAATGGCCGAGTGGGGCGAGTATTTCTACGAGTACAGCCATTTTCGTCAGCTGGGGAAGTGGCTTGCAAGCAAGTAGTCCCTTTGCTACGATCCCTCCATCGTTATTCCTTTACCGGCGGCTGATATCCGCCTAGAAACGTATGCCCGACGAACGGCTTTCGCTTCCCGAGAGGGAAAAGCAGATATTGGAGTATTGGGAGAAGAATTCCATCTTCCAGAAATCCTTGGAAAAGCCGGCTCCGATGGGCGATTTTGTTTTTTACGAGGGTCCGCCGACGGCGAACGGGCGGCCGGGGATCCATCACGTCGAGGCGCGCGCCTTTAAGGATCTGATGCCGCGGTACAAGACGATGCGCGGCTTCCATGTCGACCGAAAAGGAGGCTGGGACACGCACGGGCTGCCGGTCGAGCTCGAAGTTGAGAAGCAGCTTGGATTCACGGGGAAGGCGCAGATTGAGGAGTTTGGGATCCGGGAGTTCAACGCGAAGTGCAAGGAATCCGTGTGGACCTATCTCACCGAGTGGCAGGAGTTCACGAAGCGGATTGGGTACTGGGTGGACATCGACAACGCGTACGTGACCTACAAGCCGGAGTACGTCGAGTCGCTCTGGGGCGTCATCAAGAAAATTTGGGACCGCGGCCTGCTGTACCAGGATTACCGCGTCACGCCGCACTGCCCGCGCTGCGGCACGAGTTTGTCGTCGCACGAATTGTCGCAGGGATACCAGGACGTGAAGGACATTTCGGTGTATGCGAAGTTTCGGGTCGTCGAGAGGATAGGAGGGCCGGTAGGGCAGGGAGGGCCGGAGTATCTCGTCGCCTGGACGACCACGCCGTGGACGCTGCCGAGCAACGTCGCACTTGCGGTCGGGGAGAAGATTCGGTACGTGAAGGTCCGCGTCGGGGAGGAATTCTTATGGTGTGCGAAGGACCGGCTGTCCGTCGTCGCGCCAGAGGCCGAGACCGTCGAGGAGGTCGACGGCTCCGCGCTCGTCGGCATGGAATACGAGCCGCTGTACCCGTTCGTTCGCGACGCGATCAAGGGGACGGAGCAGGACAAGAAGGCGTGGTACGTCGCGGCCGCGGATTTCGTGACGACGACGGATGGTTCCGGGATTGTCCACACGGCGGTCATGTACGGCGCCGACGACTTCGAGCTCGGGAACAAGATCGGGCTGCCGAAGTATCATCTCGTGAGGCTCGACGGGACGTTCTTGCCGAGCGCGGACTTTCTCGCGGGCCGGCTCGTCACCGACGAGGCCGTGACCATCGATATCATCAAGGACCTCGCGCACCGCGGGCTGCTTTTCAAGAAGGAAAAGTACGAGCACTCGTATCCGCACTGCTGGCGCTGCAAGTCGAAGGTCATCTACTACGCCAAGGACTCGTGGTACATCCGCATGAGCTCGCTGCGCGACAAGCTGCTCGAGGAGAACGAGAAGATCAACTGGGAGCCGGCGCACATCCAGCAGGGGAGGTTCGGCGAGTGGCTGCGCGAGGTGAAGGACTGGGCGTTTTCGCGCGAACGCTACTGGGGGACGCCGCTGCCGATCTGGGTGTGCCAGGAGTGCGGGGAGAAGACGTGCGTGGGATCGTTCGCCGAGCTGGGAGTCGGGAAGGACTTCGACCCGCATCGCCCGTACGTCGACGAGGTGTTCGTGAGGTGCGCCAAGTGCGGCGGATCGAGCCGGCGCGTGAAGGACGTATGCGACGTGTGGTTCGACTCGGGCGCGATGCCGTACGCGTCGGGCGAGTTTGCGCGCAACCACTATCCCGCCGACTACATCTGCGAGGCCATCGACCAGACGCGCGGATGGTTCTACACGCTCCTCGCCGTCTCGACCGCGCTTGGTCTCGAGCGACCGTTCAAGAACGTCATCTGCCTCGGCCACGTGCAGGATGCAAAAGGTAAGAAGATGTCGAAATCCCTTGGAAATATCGTAAAACCGATGGAAATGATCGAGGCCTACGGCGCCGATTCCGTCCGCTGGTACATGTACACCATCAACCAGCCGGGCGAGAGCAAGCGGTTCGACGAGAAGACCCTGGTGGAGATGCAGAGGTCGGTGTTCGGGATTCTGGGCAACGTCGCGGCGTTCTACGAGACCTATCGCGACGATGAGAAACACCGGGCGTTAGGGGGAACGCCCGGTGTTGGCCTCGGCGTCCTCGACAAATGGATCGTCGCCCGCACGCACCAGACGATTCGCGAAGTCACCGACGGCCTCGACGCGTTCCGCGTCACCGAGCCGGCGCGCCTCGTGGCCGTGCTCATCGACGACTTGTCGACGTGGTGGCTCCGCCGTTCCCGCGACCGCTTCAAGGCCGACGACGAGGCGGACAAGTCCGCCGCCCTCGCGACGTTGCGTGAATCGCTCATGACGGTCGCGAAGCTTCTCGCTCCGTTCGCCCCGTTCTTCGCGGAGGACCTGTACCTTCGCCTGAGCGGCGACATGGAATCCGTCCACCTCGAGGCCTGGCCGACGTTCGACGCGGCGGCCATCGACGAGGACGCGCTCGCGAAGATGCAGCAGCTGCGCACCGTCGTCTCCAAGCTGCTCGAGGCGCGATCGAACGCGGGCAAGAACGTGCGCCAGGTTCTCGCCGCCGCCATCGTCACGATCCCGTCCGGCGAGCTCGGCGAGGAATATCTCGCGCTCATCCGCGACGAGGTGAACGTGAAGAAGGTCATCGTCGAGAAGGGCGGGACCGAGTGCTCGCTCGACCTCACCATGACTCCGGAGCTGGTCCGCGAGGGAACGGTCCGCGAGATCGTCCGCCGCGTGAACGCGATGCGCAAGAACGCCGGGCTCACGATCGAGGACCGCATCGAGGTGTTCGTCGAGTCGACGGAGTCGGAAGTCGCCACCGCGCTTGAGGAGCACCGCGACGCGCTCGTGACCGGCGTCCTTGGCACGTCGCTTCGAACGACCGGGGATCGTCCCGCGAACGCGGAGACCTTCCGCGCGAACGAGTTCGAGATGGCCGTTGGGTTCGAGAAAATCTAAATTAGGAAAAGACGGGACGCGCGCCCCGTCTTTTCTTCGGATAAAAAATACCTCAGCAGGAGATGCCGAGGGCTGACGGTCGACCGGGACGTTCGTCGACGTCGAGGACGGGGAAGGACTGGGCGAGCAGGATGGCCTGGCGGAGATGCCGGGTTCGCCTGGCGATGACGACGGTCTCGTCGTGGATCGGCTGGAACCAGACGCGGGTCTGCGGACGGGCGTGGACGAGGAGCGCCGCCATCTCCACCGCGCTCCTGTCGATGAGCAGCGGGTCCATGCTTTCCCGGTAGCGCGGGTCGCGCTCGTATGCCCGGAACGCCTCGAGCCGCTTCGTGAGGTCGCGTTCCGCCGTCTGGCGGGTTTCCCAGTGGTCGAGCATTCGCTGCGCCCTCTTTCGAATTTCCGGCATGTTCGCCGGGTCGTCGAGTTCGCGCTTGTATTCGGCGACGTCGGGGTGCCAGCAGGGGTCGTATGGTCGCGCGGTTTGCATGGGTTGCTCCTGTTCCGAAGAACCGTTAGATATCACCACGGATTTGTGCCCGTGTCAATCGCGGCGGCCGGATTTCTCCTGTATACTGTCAGCATTCACTGACATCCCCCTATGCCGGAGACGCCATCCTTCGAACCTGACCGACGAGACCGTATGTCCCACGACAATCATCTGTTGGCCGCGGCTGACCGCCTGGCGCGGGCCGTCAAGGAATTGCAGCCGGACCGGAAGTATCGGATGCGGGTCCCCGAGGCGCTGATCGTGGGCGGGTACGTTCGCGACAAGGCACTCGGACTCGACCCAAAGGACGCGGATATCGAGGTGTACGGCGTGGATCCGGAGCGACTATACGCTCTTCTGGAAAGGATGTTCGGGAAGACGAAGGAGGTTGGAAAGGCATTCGGGGTGATCAAGGTTCCCGTCGGAAGCGGATTGGAGCTGGACGTTTCCATCCCGCGCCGAGACTCGAAGGTCGGGAAGGGGCACACCGGGATCCAGGCGCAGTCAGACCCGTCGATGAGCGTGAAGGAGGCGGCGCGGAGGCGCGACTTTACCGTGAACACGATGGCGCTCGACCCGCTGACCGGCGAGCGGCACGATCCGTACGGGGGGATGGACGACATCCGGGCGAAGATCCTGCGGGTGACCGACCGGGAGCAGTTCCAGGAGGACCCGCTGCGCGTGCTCCGGGCGATGCAGTTCGTGGCTCGCCTTGAGTTTTCCGTTGATCCGGAGAGCGAGCGTCTCATGCGCGAAATGGTGGAGCGCGGCGACCTGGCCGAGCTGCCGCCGGACCGGGTCACGAAGGAGTTGGAGAAGCTGCTGACGAAGGCGTCGAGGCCGTCGGCCGGATTCGAGTTCGGGCGGAGGATCGGAATCGTCGAGCGCCTGTTTCCCGAGGCCGAGGCGCTCGTTGGCGTTCCGCAGGAGCCCGAGTGGCATCCGGAGGGCGACGTCTGGGTCCATACGATGATGGTGGTGGATGCGGCGGCAATGATCGCGCGGCGCGACGGGCTTCCGACGGAGACATTTCGCCAGGTGACCCTCGGGGCGCTTGGGCACGACTTCGGAAAGCCCGCGACGACCGAGGCGATCGACGGCCGTATCCGAAGCCGCGGCCACGAGGAAGCGGGCGAGGGGCCGGTGCGGGCGATGTGCGATCGACTGACGTTCGGCAAGGACGACGTGGAGGCGGCGGTCGCCATCGCGGTGAACCACCTGAAGCCGGGCGTGTTCTATCGCGCCAGGGAGACGAGCGAGCTCAACGAGAAGCAGTACGTCAACGCCGTTCGCAAGCTCGTCCGCCGACTTGGAAAGACCTCGTGGCGCGTGCTGCTCGCCGCGAGCGAGGCCGATTTTCGAGGACGGACGATTCCTGGCTGCGACGTCGACCCGTATCTTCCCGGCAAAATGCTCGCGGAAACGGTCGTCGCGCACGGGCTCGACCAGGAGGCCGCGAAGCCGCTCGTGCAGGGCCGCGACCTCATTGCGATCTTCGGGCTCAAGGCCAAGAGCCGGACCGGCGCGCCCATCTTCGGGACGATCCTTGCCGCCGTGGAGGAGGCCCGGGACGCCGGCCTGGTGGAGACCCGGGAGCAGGCGCTGACATTCGTCCGTGAGTATCTGTTTAACAATCCCGTATGAAACGAACCGTCCTTATCATTCCTCCGAACGATCCCGAGGCGCTCATGATCTACGAGATCGCGAAGGGGCTTGGAATCCAAATCATCCGTTCGCCGCAGCCGCACGGGGCAGACCTCGACAGGGAGCTCGACATCGTCCCGCTCGTGAAGGCCGGGGGCTGGGAGCGCGCCGTCATCGTCGAGATGCCCGGCCTGAAGACCGAGGCGAAGCTTCAAAAGCTCGGGATCGAGGTGGTTATCATCGACCACCATCATTACACCGGCATCGAGCGGGCGCACGACGCGAAGGGAAGGTCGCTGCCGTCGTCGCTCGAGCAGTTCTTGAAATTGTTCCGCGTCACCGACGCGAGGCTGTCAAAGCTCGGCTACGATCCGCGCATCGTCCTCGGCATCGGCGTGATGGACCGCGGGTTCGTGTGGGCGATGCAGAACGACGGGTTCACGGAGAAGGAGATCGCGGCGACGATCGCGCTCCAGCGGACGCTCCTTGGCTCGCACGGGATGCTGAAGGACGAGGACCGCAAGATGGCCGTGGCGCGCAAGGCGTGGGACAACCGTAAGGAGTGGAACGGCTACCAGATCGTCACGCACAATACCGACGTCGAGATTCGCTCGCGGGTCTCGATGATCGTCGCGCTCGAGGTGAAGAAGCCGACGCCGATCATCTTCGTCGAGAAGAAGCGGGGGCTCATCTACGTCCAGGAGTCGAGGAACGCGATGGACCTGTTCCGAAAATTCGGCGGGTTTACCTTCGGCGTCGATCACAACTGGGGGTTTAGGAACGTTCCCGGCAAGAAGGCGGTTTCGCTCAAGGACGTGCAGCTATGCCTGACGCAGCTCCGGTAAACAAGGTCGACGGGGTCGCCATCGCGAACATGTTCGCGATGGTCATCGTCCATATCGTGGGCGCGGCGCTTGGGATCTACGCCCTGATGGTCCTCGCCGCCGACGCGCTGCCGGGCTGGCAGATCGCGATCCTCGAGCGCTCGATGTTCTTCGTGCCGCTCTTCGTCCTGTTCGAGCAGATCGGGTTCGTGGCAAAGGGCGCGTTTCCGCGGACAACGGCGGGCGTGATCGGATCCGCGATCCCGACGGTCGCGACCGTCGCGCTCTCGTACTGGCACTTCGGCAATTGGTTGAACGTCGCGCTCGACCTTTCCATGCCGATGCTCGGCATCACCGGCCTTGTCTGGCTCGTCGCGGGAATCGGGTTCCCGATCGTTGCGTTCATCGAGGAACCAGGCCTCGCCGCGATCGGGCTCGGACTCTTTTTCCTCGCGATGTACTCGTTCTTCATCATCCCGGCCGTCGGCGTCCTCGTCTCGCTGTTCACCTACGCCGGCAGCACGATCTTCGCCAACGGCGTGACGAACGCGTCCGTTTTGCTTCTGCTCTCGATGGTCGGTATAATCCTGTCCGAAGGATACCGCTACGCGACGGCCTTGGGCGCGTTCGGGGATGACGAATAGATTCGATCGTTGTTGTATACTATCCCTATATGCTCGAACATTCCTCCAACATGCGCAAGTCCGAGCGCTCCCCCGAGGTGAACTCGTACGTCGACGACCTCGCGAGGCGGATGCTCGAGGTGTGCGCGAGGTACGGCGTCGACCACCCGGCGAAGCTCGCCCCGCTCATTAAGAACGGCACCGTGGCGGGCGAGGACGTGCTTCGGTTCCGGAATCTTCGCCTCGCGTGGGCGGAGGCGACGGCGGAGAACCATATCCCCTCCGTCGACCGCGAGTGGAAGCGCCGCAGGGCCGAGCTCGCCGTCCGCGAGGCCGTCGAGGCGATGGGCGCGGAGAACGTCCTCGGCCCCGAGAAGGCCGCCGCGACGTTCGGACTCGACCTCGAGAAGATCGAGATCCCGCCCGTCCCGTTCTCCCGCGCCGAGCTCGAGCGGGCCAGGGAGCTCGGCCAGGTCCTCGTCTTCCGCGTCTCCAAGGCCGCGGACGGGACTCCGCTGTCGATGAAAAAGATGGGCGAGGTCCTGACCCCGAGGTTCGCCGCCGAGAAAAAGGGCGTCGTCCTGGGAGATACGGACTGGTGCAAGGACGACCCGTTCTTCAAGGACGAGGCCCCCGCCGCCGGCTGGGCGCTCGTCTCCTGCGAAGTCGTCCCGAACACCGCGTCCAAGAATTTCCTCCAGCAGACCGAGGAGCTCGTCAGATATCTTCGGAACGAGGCGTTCAGGGGCGCCGAGCTTCCCAAGAAGTACGTCGACGCCATCGCCCAGTTTGACGCGGCGAAGGCCGGCATCGCGACGATCATCAAGACCGACTGGAAGAAGGCCGCCGAAAAGCTAGAGGCTCTCGACATAACGCCCCTCCTCCGCCCGTCCCCGGCCGAGGCGACATACGACGCGATGCTCGCGTTCGACCATTCCGGTGCGCGTCCTCTCAAAGGGGTTTGGACTTGGACGTCCAGGCGCTCCTCCGATGGCCCTCTCGTGTTCGTCGGCTACTTCGTTCCGTCTGGCCTCGTCGTCGGCAGGCACGCTCCCCACGCTCTCGGCGGCGACCTCGGGGCCGCCTTTGCCCGCAGGTAATCCCATGTCCGGTAACTTAGTCCTTGTAAACTTGGTCACTTGAACGAAAAGACGGATTTCCCCGTCTTTTTCCTGTATACTATCCCCACTATGTCAGAGATCGATGAACAAACCCCGATCCAGCTGATGTCCGTCGCGGAGATGGGCGGATGTCCGGAGGTGGACCTGCACGGGAAGGACGTGATTGACGCGGAAACGACCGTCGAGGGATTCTTGTCCAAGGCATATCGTCACGGCGACTCCGTCGTGAAGATCGTTCACGGGAAGGGGACGGGCACGCTGCAGGACGCGATCCGGAAGCTGCTGCGCGACCATCCGCTCGTGGTCGCCTCGTCCGGTTCGAGTAGGATGGACGAGATGGGCGCGGTGATTTACGCGGTGATTCGACGTGCCGTATGATTCCATTTCTCATTGGCCTCGCGGGACATTCCGGCGCGGGAAAATCGACGCTTGCCGACCATTTGGAACGGCAGGGCGGGGTGAAGCGGTTTCGGTTCGACGCGTACTACAAGGACCGGTCGCAGTGCCCTCGGCTCGATGGTCGTCCGCACTGGGACCTTCCCGACAGCCTCCATCTCGCCGAGGCCGCCGAGGCGCTCGCCGAGCTCAAGGCCGGCAATGACATTCTGCTCCCGACCTATTCGCGCCGCGAGGACCGTCGAGTCGGCTCCGCGCTGTACCGTCCCGCGCCGGTAATCTTCGTTGAGGGGCTCATGCTGTTTTCGAACGAGGCGATTCGGAATATTCTCGACCTCCGCCTCTGGCTCGAAGTCACGGAGGAAATCGCCCTTGCCCGTCGTCTCGAACGTCAGCCCGACTACGACGTCGAATATCACCGCCGCGTCGCGCTTCCGGCCGCGAGGGAGTTCGTCGTCCCGTACCGGAGCCAGGCGCACGAGATCATCGACGGGACGAAATCCGCGATCGAGGTCGCGAATGAGACCGACCGGATCATCCGGAGGCATTTGGGTGTATAATTGAACGGAAGGATTTTAGGACTGGTGGCTTGAGGATTTTAGGATGGAAGCGTATGTGGAGGAACACGACGGCGCATGAAAAAAATGACACGGAATTCCTGGCCGACGCCGTCGATCGCGTTCTTCGCGACCGCGGATTGCGGCACCTGGCCGACCGGACGCTGCATGACGAAGCGATGATCGAGCCGCTCGTGGCCGACGCGCTGAGGACGCCGCAGTCGCCGCGCCACCACGCGGAGGGGCCGTACGTCGAGGACCATCTGTTGCTCATGGCCCAGGTCCTGTCCGCCGTTCTCGGCGAGAAACTCCATCTCGTCGACATCGAGGAGTTTGCGGCGCTGAAGGGATTCGAGGGCGAGATCGAGGAGCTGGAGGAGACGCTGAAGGAGAACGCGGCGCTGTACGAGACGTTCGTGGTCTGCCATGACGCGTCCAAGTGGGCGACGGCGTACTTCGACGCGCCGGAGGGAAGCGGCGGCCGCGCGGCAGGATTCTTTGACGATTCCTGGGCGCACCGCCATGACATGGGAATTTCCGATCGCGCGAAGTTCCGGACGAGGTACGC
>JAHFIS010000129.1 GCA_023246275.1 Candidatus Uhrbacteria bacterium | reverse complement strand
AACGTCCTCGTAGACGGATCCCTCGTGACTCCCGTTCGACGTCAGCTCGACGCGGCCGTCGCCTTTCACGTCGGCATTGCCGTTCTCCGTCCAATCGGACGTGGCCGGCGCGTAGTTCTTCTCGTTCGTGTCGATGTCCGAACGGGTCGAGGCGTGAGCCGTCGGGACGATCCCTGCAAGCAGGAAAACGAGGCTGAGCGCGGAGACAATTTTTTGTGCGGTCATATGAGTTGGATGAATTACTCAAAACACTGCACGGTTCAACGCGATTTGTCAAGGAATGTTACGGAATCGACTTCAGCGCGTTCTTCGGCTCTTGCATCAGGGGATACTTGTCTGCATCCGCCGGAAGGATCCATTCGAACGAATCGAAGTCGTTTCCAAGTGCGACCGCCGTGGTCTCAACGGCGCACAAGAAAAAAATGCCAATGATCTGCATCGGCTGGCCGTGAACGACAGGATTCCATTCGTCCACGTAAAACGGGACAGCCGACGTGACGACAAGACCCGCCTCCTCTCGCACCTCGCGCATCAACGCGTCCAACACTTTCTCTCCAGGATCGATCTTTCCTCCTGGAAAATCATATTTTCCGACGTTTGTCCCATCCGCATACTTGTCCGACTCCCGAATGATAAGCACTCGGCTGCCATCAAAGATGACGGCACGGCAAGCGACTCGCTGCAGAATATCTTCGGACATATGTTCCTGTGCCTGCTTGTCTATCCGCGAAACGTCTCCCACCCGTACTCCGAATATGGAACTCCGCCCGCGCAATTCTCAATCGCGAGACGCACGTACTCGATCGTGTTCTCCGGCAGCTCATCGACGGGAAACCAGGCGATGTCGTCGCACTTCTTCGGTTCCTTGTTCACGATCGTCCCTGCGTACGTGTCCGTCGTAAAGAAAAAATCGAGCCGCTCGTGGTCTCCGCACCAGCGGTGCATCGTGTGGCCGAGCGCAAGGTCGCCCACGTCCAGCGTCACCCCTGCCTCCTCCCGGACCTCCCGCGCCAGCGCCTGCCGCAGTGTTTCCTTTCCGTCGATGTGGCCCGCGACCAAGCCGTACTTCCCATCCTCATATCCCGTCCGAAACCTCCGGGACAGAAGCGTTTTTCCGTCCTTGGTCAAAACGAGGTAGACGGACGCGATCAGTTTGAAACGCTCGGGTGCCTGTTGCATAAATCCTTGAGTAATTTATCGGTCGATCTGAGATTACGCGGCGATCTTTTCTTCGCCCGGCGGTTCGGAGCGGTCGAGGGCGACGAGGAATGTTGCGAGCTTGTCAGCATCCCGCTCGAACAGCACCTGAAGCTCGGGCGGAAGCGTCATTTCCGCCTCAAGGTCGGCCATGCCGGCAGTTCCCATGATGCGCTGCGCCAAGTAATCGCTCGCCGTTCCTGTCGTCCCTGAGCCGTCTTTGGTATCCGGGGCATGCGCTCGAAAATCGATCGTCTCGATGGACGTCGGAATCCGGTCGCCAAGGTCCGGAAACGACGCGCGAAACCCTTCCGCGAGTTCGCGATTCAATTCTTCGGAATCCTTAAGTGAGGTTCGACGGAGCGCGGCGGCCAACACCGGATGGCGCAGGATTTTCTCTAGGCGCTCGACGACTTCAGGACGACCACGAAACAAGTCCTCGAGACGCGGGTTGCGATTCAGGTGCCTTGCCGGCCCCTGACCCCCAACGGGCGATTCCGACGCGATCCCACGACGCATTTCCTGTTCCATAACATGTCGACGCTAAACCCCATGACATTTCTTATACTTCTTGCCGGATCCGCACGGGCATGCCTCGTTTCGTCCCACCTCGTCCGTATTCACGATCGGTGACAACCCATGTCCGACGACCACACCTGTCGCGACGGCCTCGGCTGGCTTGCCCATCTCCTTCGCTGGTCCCTGCGTCTGCATCCCAGCCCTCGCAAGCAAACTCTGCGCGAGAATCTGGGCGGCCCTGGCGTCGCTGATGTGCTTGGCGTGCTTGAAGAAGCTGTAGGCGATTTCCTGGTTGATATACGAGAGGAGGCGCTGGAACATGCTGAAGGCCTCCTTCTTGTACTCGACGAGCGGGTCGCGCTGGGCGTAGCCGTGCAGTCCGATCGAATGCCGGAGCGCGGTCATTGCCGAAAGGTGCTCGATCCAAAGGGTGTCCGAGGCACGGATAATCACGGCGCGCTCGAGGTTGCGAAGCTGGCTCGGGTCCTCGAACTGGGCCTGAACCCGGTCGTAATGCTCTCGCACGAACCCCATGATCGTCTCGATCAGCCTGGTACGGTCCTCGGCCGCGTGCATCTTTCCGGACGACGAAGTTCCGGCAAGCGCGGACAGCTCCGCCTTCTGCGCGTCGGAAAGCGCGATAATGGTCTCCACGACCTCGACGATTTCCTTTCCGTCATGGTCGTTCTTCGACGCGTCCCCCGCTCCCGTGTGGAACAGAACGACCTGTTCGACCTCTCCCTCGACGACGTCCAGGATCACCTCGCGCAGCCCTGCGCCGTCCTCCTTGGCGAACGTCTCGAGCACCTCGTGGCGGCGGCGATAAATCACCTCGCGGTGCTTGTTCAGCACGTCGTCGTACTCGAGCAGGTGCTTGCGACTGTCGAAGTGGTGGCCCTCCACGCGCTGCTGGGCCTTTTCGATGGAGCCTGTGACCATGCCGTTCTCGATGGGCATGTCATCGGGAATCCCAAGCTTGTCCATGATTCCCTTCACGCGGTCGGAGCCGAAGATGCGCATGAGGTCGTCCTCCATGGAAACGTAAAACTGCGTGGAGCCCGGGTCGCCCTGGCGGCCGGCGCGTCCGCGGAGCTGGTTGTCGATGCGACGGCTCTCGTGGCGTTCCGTCCCGATGACGTGCAGGCCGCCGAGGGCGCGGACCTTTTCGGCCTCGGCCGGGTCGGGCGGATTGCCTCCGAGCATGATGTCGACGCCGCGGCCGGCCATGTTCGTGGCGACGGTCACCGCGCCGAGCCGTCCGGCCTGGGCGATAAACTCGGCCTCTGCCGCGTGGTTCTTCGCGTTCAGCAGGTTGAACGGAACCCCCTCGCGCATCAGAAGCGCGCCAAGCAGCTCGTTCTTCTCGATCGAGATCGTTCCCACGAGCACCGGCTGGCCCTTCTCGTGGCGTTCCTTAACCTCCTTCGCGACCGCCATGAACTTGCCGACCTCGTTCTTGTACACGCGGTCCGGAAGATCCTTGCGCTGCATTTCCCGGT
>JAHFIS010000128.1 GCA_023246275.1 Candidatus Uhrbacteria bacterium | reverse complement strand
GACAATTTTGAGAGGGATGATTCGAACGATCGGAATCGAGACCCCCGTCGCGGACATCCACGTCTCGAGGCTTTCGCGCAGCGCATGCTGGTCGTGGCCGATGGCGATGACGTCGGGCTTCAGGTCGTCGAGAATTCGATACGATCCGAGTTCCGCGTCGCAGAGCCGCGCGTCGGAAACCAACGGGTGCGCGAGGATGCGGTCGAGACGGACCCGCTCGTCGTCGAGCGGGTCCTTGTTTTTTAACGCGCGGACATGGGCGTCCCGTGCCACGCCGACGACAAGGCGGTCGCCGAGCTCGGCGGCCTTGGAGAGTACGTGCTCGTGGCCGGGATGGAACGCGTCGAACGTTCCGAACGTCAGCGCGGTCCTCATACCGGCTTGAGCGTCGGGAACAGGATCACTTCCTTGAGGCTGTGCGAGTCCGTGAGCGTGGCGGCCAGCCGGTCGATGCCGATGCCGAACCCTGCCGTTGGCGGCATGCCGTGCTTGAGGGCGACCACGTAGTCGTCATCGCCGAACTGTGCCTCCTCGTCGCCGCCATCGCGGGCTGCCTGCTGGACGCGGAACCGCTCCTCCTGGTCGAGCGGGTCGTTCAGCTCGGAGAACGCCTTGATGTTTTCCACGCCTCCGCCGTACACGAGCTGGAACATCTCGACGTAGCGCGGGTCGCCCGCCTTGCGCTTGGCAAGCGGCGAGATCTCGACCGGATAGTCGATGAGATAGGTCGGCTGGACGATGTTCGGGCGGACGAAGTTCTTATAGATGTTGTCGACGATCGTCGCGTGGCCGTCGGTCGTCGCAACAGGCACGCCCATCTTCACGGCCTGCTTCGCGATGGAATCGCGGTCCGGATAGTCTTCGATGTCGATCTTCGCGTGCGACAAAATCGCGTCGCGGAAGGTGATGCGCGGCCAGGCGTCGGCGAAGTTGAGGGCGTTTCCCTTGAACGGGACCGCCGCCGGGTCGAGACCGCACGAGACGATGACCTCGCGGAGCATCTCCTCGAGGAATGCCATCAGCTGCTCGTAGTCCATGTACGCGAGGTATCCCTCCACCTGGGTGAACTCCGGATTGTGCGAATGGTCGATCCCCTCGTTGCGGAAGCAGCGGGCGACCTCGTAGACGCGCTCGAATCCGCCGACGACGCAGCGCTTGAGATACAGCTCCGGCGCGACGCGAAGGTACATGTCGGCGTCGAGGGCATTGTGGTGCGTCTGAAACGGCCGTGCGCTCGCTCCGCCCGGAATGAGCTGGAGGACGGGCGTGTCGACTTCGAGGCAGCCGTGGCGGTCGAGGTACGAGCGGATCGTCGTGACGATCTTCGCGCGCGTCCGGAAGATTGACCGGACCTGCTCGTTGGCAATCAGGTCGAGATACCGCTGGCGGTAGCGGATCTCGGTGTCCGAAAGCCCGTGCCATTTTTCCGGCATCGGAAGGAGCGTCTTCGTGACGATTCGGTACGACTGCACGTCGAGCGTCTGCTGTCCCGTCTTCGTGACAAACGCCACTCCCTTCGCCTCCACGAAATCGCCCATGTCGGCCGTGTCGTGAAAAAAGGCATACGTCTCCTCGCCCACGCGGTCGCGGCGGATGGCAATCTGGATCGTTCCGGAACCGTCCTCAAGCTGCGCGAACGTCAGCCCGCCGTGCTTGCGGATGGTTCGCATGCGTCCGGCGAGCGTCACGACGGTCGAGTCCGAAAGGATCGTATCGAAATGCTGGCTGAACCCGGCCACGGTGTGCGTTCGTTCCACGCGGGCCGGATATGGGTCGTTTCCCGCCAGTTTCAGTCGTTCCAATCGCGAGCGGCGCACGCCTTCTTCCTCGATCATATACAAAAAAATGGGGTGTTTAGCCCCATAATTCTACGAGATTTCCGTGATTCTGTAAACCATCGTTCCCGCGGGAGTCTCCACGGAGATATCCTCTCCGACCTTGCCGCCGATGAACGCCATTCCGATCGGCGACTCATTGCTGATTTTGCCTTCGAACGGCTTTGCCTCGTTCGACCCGACGAGCTGGAACGTGCGCGAGACGCCGCTTGCCTCGGCCTTGAAGGTGGTGCCGAGACCGATGGTGTCGCCGCCTTCCTGTTGCTCGACGACGATCGCGTCCTTGATCATGCTTTCCAGCTCGGAGATTCGGACCTCGTTCGAGCCCTGTCGCTCCTTCGCGTCCTGGTACTCAAAGTTCTCGGAGAGATCCCCGAGTTCCTTCGCATCCGAAATGCACTGCGCGATCTCCTTGCGGGTGGTCGTCTTGCGCATTTCCATCTCCTCGATCATTTTTTTCAGCCCTTCGGCCGAAATGTAGGTTGGCATATTTCGTCTGGATCTTCAGTGAACGTGATGGCCATCATATGGCTTTTTTCCGGGAGTGTCAAGCGAGACGGCAAACCAGGTCGCGAGCGGAACGGTCATCACGAGAGCGACGGTTCCCGCGAGCGTTCGAACCACTTCCTCCGCGACGGCTTCCGTATTGAGGAAGTCGACGACGCTCAGGGACTTGGTCGCCCAGAACAGCAGGACCATCGGAAGCGCGGCCCCGGCGTATGCCAGAACGAGCGTATTCGCGATCGAGGCGATGTGGTGGCGGCCGACCCGCATCCCGCGGACGAACAGCTCTTTTTTTGACAGCGACGGATTCGCCTGGCGCAGTTCCGAAACGACCTCGCTCTGCGAGATGGCAATGTCGTCGAGGGCGCCGACCGCGCCGAGAATTATTCCCGCGAGCAGGATCCCGGAGGTGTTCACGGTCGCGCGCAGGTGCTCAAGGTACAGGATCGAGCCTTCCTCGGACGTGAGGCCGGAGAGGTCGGCGAGGCGGACGAACCAGTTCCCGAACAACCAAGCGATGACGAGCCCCGCGACCGTCGAGAGGAACGCGGCGAATGTCTGACGCTTCCATCCGTGCGTGAGGTGAAGGTTGACCGCCAGGATGACGAGAGACGATTCGATCGTGACGAGGACGGCGTCCTTTCCGGCGAGAATGGACGGGATGATGTAGCCGAACAGCAGGCCGACCGTCATCAGCAGGCCGAGGAGTGCCATGACCCCGCGCAGCCAGCCGACGAGAACGACGATGACCGCGAAGACGGCGATGACAACCCAGATCCCACCCGTCCGGACGACGTCGTTGAAGTAGATCGTCTGCGTTCCGTCCGGATTGTCGAGCTTCTCGAGAATGACGCGGTCTCCGGGATACAGGTCGTAGTGCAGTCCGTTGCCAATGGA
>JAHFIS010000127.1 GCA_023246275.1 Candidatus Uhrbacteria bacterium | reverse complement strand
CGATCTCGCCGCCCCTCATCTCACGCGCGGCGAATCTTCCCGCCTTTCCGACGAACGTGACGGAACCGACCTCATGGCCGTATCCGAGCCAGTCGAGCGGAGACAGCGCGGTCAGGTCGATGCGCATTCTGGCCGTGGCACGGCTTTCTTCCGGCAAACTCCCGAAATGCCGCTGGATCATCGAATTGACAACCAGTCCGACGCGCGAGATTTCCTCGGGCGTCCGATAGCTCATCGCCCCCTCAAGCAGGTGGTCCAGGAACACCTGGATGTCTTCCGGCGCCACCTTGATATGGCCGAAGTGCCTGTTGATGATGTCCATGTCCGCGGCCATGTACAGGTCCGCCTTGTTTTCCGCCCTCAGAGCATTCGGAATTCCCTTTCGTTCCAGCATCCAGGCGGACGTGGCCTCGCCGAGCATCTTCTGCGTCTCCGGGTCGCCTCCCTCGTCCTCGATGGAGCGGCGCCATGCGGCTTCTTCGTCTGAGACCACCAGGCGGCTCGACTCGAACACGAGCGGCTCGTACAGGGCGACGGCCGGGGCGCGAGCGGATCTGTATACCTCGTCCGCCAAGGAAAAATTGGCCGGAAGCTTTGCGATTGGATTCTTC
Organism: Candidatus Uhrbacteria bacterium; assembly: GCA_023246275.1. Lineage (GTDB taxonomy): Bacteria > Patescibacteriota > Patescibacteriia > UBA9934 > GWF2-40-263 > YC12-FULL-57-11. The sequence continues at coordinate 2,646 of JAHFIS010000127.1, read as the reverse complement.
AGTCCGACCAACGCGATTTTGGCGGACGTCTTGTTCGAATCGATCCCCGTTATGCGGGATGCGACGAGATGCTTCGGCTGCGCATCCGACTGATTCAACTCGTCGAACACGCCGCTGTCGGCGAACAGCGTAAAGATCATGTCCAGGATCTTCGGCTTGTCCTCGTTCTTCCACGGTCCCATCGTCAGCACGTCCCATGCCGCCTCAAGAAAATGGCGCGGGTTCCCTTCGCGGTTGATCGCTCGCGTCCGGGTGGTCTTGTCGACGAGATAGTTGCAGATATCCTCGAGGGTGCGGACGGAGATCGGGGAGATGAACGTCAGGTCGCCGGGCTTGAGATACTTTTCCCGGAGGCGCGGAAGGACGTAGGTGATGATCTTCTTCGCCATCTTGTACTCCTGCTTGGAAAGAAGGGTCGTGCGCGGCGACTCCGGCGGGGTCGTCATCACCTCGAACAGCTTCATCTCCGTTTCCGGCCCGAGGAACCGTACCTCGCGCTTGATCGGAAAGCGGTTCACGATCGCCGGAGGCAGGTCGCCGCCGCCAGAGCGCTCGGTCTGCGCGTCGCCGTAGTTGGTGGTCGCCACGACGCGGGCGTCTGGATGGATGCGGAACGGCTCGGTGCGTCCCGCCGGGTGGAACTCGCCGCCTGGTCGACGCGTGAGCAAATCGAACACGCCCTCGAGCCCCTTCCCGGCCTTGTCGATCTCGTCGAGCACGATGATGTCGCCCTCGCGCAGCCCTTCCGACAGCGGTTGGTCGAGCCAGGCCGCGAGCGCCTCCTGCCGGGCCTTGGCCACGCGCGGGTCGTCGGGCGATACGGCGCCGATCGCCGCGATCGTCTTTGCCAGTTCGAATTTCATCTTGTACCAGGCGCGATAGTCCGCGGCCTTCTCCGTGTCGGACGTGCCAACGAACTGTCTGAGAATCGGGGACGGCACGAACTTCCCGAGCGCCTCGTCGTCCATGGCGCCGATCTCGGCCCAGTATTCCACGGCGTCGCGCATCGACTCGGCCCTTGGAAGCGGAAGCTGGTGCATCCCAACGAGCGTCTCGAACGACGAGCTCTCGTGGACGGAGATGACCCGGCACTTCTGGTTGTTGTCCTTCGCGATCTGACGCAGCTGCTCCGTCTTTCCCGTGCCAGGCGGGCCGTACAAAATGACGCGCGATACCTTTCCTCCCGGGGCAAGCACAAGCTCGCGGAGCGTTGCCAGGTCGTCGGCGATCTCCCCGACGGGAAGGAAGGTGTCTCCCCGCTTCCAGTAGCTGTCGATCAGTCCGCCGACCTCGCGTTCCTGGACGAGCTGCGCAAGCTCGTTGTTGCGAGGATCCCTGAGCCGCATGGCAAGGTCCTGGCGCAGCGTTCGGCGGTGCGAGATGACGGCGTCGCGGGAATCGCGGAGCATCGATCCCGTCATGACTTCCAAGGTTCTTGCAAGCTGCATGGTAACGGCCTCAAGCGCCTGGGACGGGGTCAGGGATTCCTTCGCGGTCACCGTGCCGCTAAACAAGCATCGTCCCGCGATGGCCTCGAGGTCTTCGCGAAGCTCGAGCATGAGGATCTTTTCAATCGAAGCGCTCTTGGGGACTCCGGCGGCGGTCACCTGCATCCCCTCCGCCTTCAGTCGCAACGCGCCCATCGACTGCAAAATGCGCTCCTTCGCTCCCGCGGCGGCGATCTGGCGGGAAACCTCGCGGTACGAACCGAATTTTCGCAGAGCGTCGCCGTGACGGACGAGCCCGAAGAGCGCGTCGTACGGGGAAAGGCCGCCGCGCTCGTCCGCGTTCTTATCATTTGAAAGGAGCCTTGCGTCCGGCGTGAGGCCCTTCAAGTCGCGGTACGCCTTCCGAATCCGATCTCGCATCCCGCCGGATCGCTTTTTCGTTTCCGCGTCGAGCGGACCGTACAGGTCGTCCTCGATCGCGCCAAGGTCCTGGCGAAGATGGTCCAGCTCGTCTGAGGACCTGTCGTGCACCCCATATATCTCGCCAATCGCAAAGATCTCCGTGACCCCGGAAATTCCCGAGTCTTTGGACAGCTCCCGTTCGCGCTCCAACAGGCGAATCAGCCGCGACAGGTTGGAATGCCGCAAAACGATGTCGCGGTATTGAGCCTCGGCCCTGTTCACGAGAACGTCCGGCGCGATGCCGATGCCCAACTCGACGTCCTTCTCATCCTTCAGCGTGGCCAGCTCGCGGACGGCCATTTCGGCAATGTGCGACGGCGGCTTTCCGGCGCGCTCGACGGCAAGCTTAAGCGCCCGCGGAACCATCGTGACCTCGTCGTTCTCTTTAATTGGAAATAGGTCCTGGCGGCGCGCGGTTGGAAACGGCTTCGGTCCCTGCGGACCGTTGGGGTGGATGGACATAAAAAATTGGCAAGTGAATTGCCAACATTCTACCATAAAATTCAAAACCGCCCTGAGGACAAGGCGGCAGAACTTTCGGAGCTTACTCCGGGGATTCGATTCTTTCGGGCGTATCGTGTCATTACTGGTTTACCTCTCTTTCAGGCTATCCAGACTTTGACATGACAGCGACGGCGCATACCGTCGGCGGAACGTGAGTCCCGCGGCCGTGAAAGAACTGAACACCTGTCCGTTGGGACTACCTCCGGCAAATCACTTGCCGTTGAATGAGGAA
>JAHFIS010000126.1 GCA_023246275.1 Candidatus Uhrbacteria bacterium | reverse complement strand
AATAGCGGGAGTATAGAGAATTCGGGAGAAACGATCAAGCGAGCTAGACCTTCAGATACTTTCGCATCGCCAAGGTCGTCGAAACCATGTTGATCACCGTGAGCGCGGCGAGCTGGATGCCGAAGATAACGTACCAGTTTTTTTGGAAGTAGGAGAGCAGGCCGACGGACTCGCCGCCGAAGAAGACGGTGAGGTTCGGATCGATGACGGCGACCGCCGGGAACACGATTCCCGCCACGATGGCGACGGCGAACAGGCTGTAGAGGAAGCATTCGATGAGAAACGGCGAGCGGACGAAGGCGTTGGTGGCGCCCACGAGCTTCATGATGGCGATTTCCTCGCGGTGGACGAACAGGGCGATACGGACGGTGTTGAACACGATCAGGATCGCGATGAGGAGGAACACGGCGGCAAGTCCCATGCCGAACAGCTGGACGCGCTCGGTAGTGGCCTTGATGCGGTTCACGATGTCCTCGTAGCTGGAAAAGTCCTTCTCGCGGATGTCGTTGCGAAACTGCGGGTTGTCGAGCGCGTCGAGAATGAGCGGAAAGTCGCCGGCGCTCTTGGCCTTGATGACGAGCGTGGGGCCGAACGGCGAGCCGCCGACCTCGTCGAGCGCCGCGAGGATCGTGGCGTCGGCGGCATGGCGCTCCTTGAAGCGGGCCAGCGCCTCGTCGGCCGTGATCACCTCCACGTCGCGCACCTGCGGCAGTCCGCGAAGGTATCCCGACGCGCCCTGGATCTTTTCCTCGACGGTGGCGGGATAGAAGTAGACCGATACCTCGATGCGTTCCTCGGCAAAGCTCACGGCCTTGGCCGCGACGATCTGGAGCACGAGCAGCAGGTTGATGGTCACGAGGGTCAGCACCAGCATGCTGACCGTAATGAGCGACAGCCAAAAATTCCGGCCAAAGCTTTGGAATGCGAATTTTACGGAGCGGATGGAGGATGTGAGCATATCAGATCTTGTAACGCCCTTCCTCGACGTCGGAAACGATCTGCCCGCCCTCGACGACGATCACGCGCTTCTTCAGGGCGTTCACCACCTCGCGGTTGTGCGTAACCAGCACGACGGTGGTCCCGAACTCGTTAATCTTCTTGAGGAGGTCGATGATCTCGTGCGTGTGAATCGCGTCCAGGTTTCCGGTCGGCTCGTCGGCTACGAGGATCTTCGGGCGGTGGACGAGCGAGCGGGCCACCACCACGCGCTGCTGTTCCCCGCCGGACAGCTGCTTCGGGTACCGGTCGCCCTTGTCGTGCAGGTTCACGATCTTGAGTACCTGCGGTACGATCTCCTTGATGCGGCGATTCGGGGTCCCGGCAACCTCGAGCGCGAACGCGACGTTCTCGAACACGGTCTTGCGCGGGAGCAGCTTGAAGTCCTGGAACACGACGCCGATCTGGCGGCGCAAGAGCGGGATGTCGTGCTGCGAGATGCGCGTGATGTCCCATCCGCCGATGGCGATCTGCCCGCTCGTGGCGGTCTCCTCCGCGAACATCAGCTTCGCGAGCGTGCTCTTCCCTGTCCCGCTCTGCCCCACAATCGAAACGAACTCCCCCGGCCGGATGTGGAGGTTCACGTTCCGTATCCCGACGATGTTCGGCGGGTACGTCTTGATGACATTTTTGAAATGAATCATTGCAGTAGGGTTACGCGCACGTCGATGACACCCGCCCCCAGGCTCGCGATCTTCTTGAACGCCACCTTGTCGAGATCGATGACGCGGTCCGGGAACACCGAGCGGTCCGGGCCGTAGTCGTTGACCTTTACCGTGACCGTCCGCGTCGGGTCGTCGATGCGCGAGACGACGAGGTACGCCCCCTTCGGATAGTCGGGGCTCGCCGCGCAGTCGCACCCCTTGTAGGCGTACCAGCTCGCGGAGCCAACCTCGGGGATCTTGTCGTCGAAGATAGCGAGCCTGGCGTACGGAAGGTGGATGAGCGCGCGGACCGATCCGTTCTCCGGGCTGTCCTCGCTGGGAAGCTCCTCCCACGCGCCCGAGACGCCGTTCCAGAAGGCGATGCGGCGCCGGCCGTGCATGGATGAAGCCTCGGTGGGATATTTGATCTCGAGAAAGAAGAAATCCTTCCCGTCGTAGCTCGTCTTGTTCAGAATATCGAAAAGGTAGATGCTTCCGACGAGCGTCTTGTCCGTCGGGAGCGTCGCAGCCATGAGGGCCGGGTCGAGCGTTTTCACGTCGACGCGCGTCGAGACGTTCAGCGTGGCAGGACGGATTCCGAGTCGGAACAGCCCGTCTCCGGACTCGAGGGTGAATCCCTTCGCGATCGTGGCCGCGTCGAACTGCGTGGAGGAAACCTGCTCGAGCGCGTCGTCGGCGAGAACCGGTGCCGCGACGAGAAACGAGAGCGCGAACAGGATGGCAAAGAAAGTTCTTGTCATAGGCATCGACGTGGTATATGATACCGCGCGGAAGAAACAGAGACAAGTTCGCGGGTATAGTTTAGTGGTAAAACGAGTGCTTCCCAAGCATTAGTCGCGGGTCCGATTCCCGCTACCCGCTCCACGAAAAAAGCGATCCGTACGGGATCGCTTTTTTCGTGGAGCCGATGGTCGGGATTGAACCGACGACCTCTGCTTTACGAAAGCATTGCTCTACCACTGAGCTACATCGGCATACCTCAGGCCTCTCAAAATTGAGAGGCCTTCGAAGCATTTCTTCTCTTGCTGGCGGAATGATATCAGACCGCCGAAAATCGATCAAGTGTTGCCGATGTAGCGCCAGTCGCGCACGGTTTTTAGATAGGCCTGCGTAGCGTCTTCAAGCGTTTCCTTGGGGACGGAGATCAGGGAAAGCTTCACGGACTCGGCGGCATCCTTGCCGGAGCGGGCCGTGACCTTGAAGATCATGTACACGGACTTGCCCTCGACGACCTTGGAGTAGTCGCCCACCCCGACCGCGGCGATGGCATCCTTCCACTCGGCCGGAATGTCGGACGTCTTGATCTCGCCGACGTCCCCTCCCGCCGCGGAGGAAGGATCCGAGCTCACGTCTCCCGCGACCTTCGCGAAATCCTCGCCGGCGGCGATGCGGTCATAGGCATCCTGTGCCTTCTTCTGGTTGTCGGCCTGCCGGGTCGCGTCGGCCTGAATCGCATCCCCGACCTCCGAGGCAAGCACGACCGGCTTGACCACGCGCTCCTTGAACTCGTCGACGGACCAGCCGAACATCGTTTGGATCTGCCCCTCGAACGTCGCCGGATCCGCGCCGCCCATCGCATTCGCGTAGAACGCCTCCACC
>JAHFIS010000125.1 GCA_023246275.1 Candidatus Uhrbacteria bacterium | reverse complement strand
CGACTTCATCACCGTCGATGGCGGCCGCATGGCCAAGTCGCTTGGGAATATCTACACGATCGCGAACATCGTCGAGAAGGGGTTCGATCCGGTCGCATATCGCTATTTTGTCCTTGGCTCGCACTACCGGTCCAAGCTGAACTTCACATGGGAGGCGATGGAAGGAGCCCAAAATGCGCTGAACAAGCTGAGAAACATCGTCCGCGAGTATCCGGCACGATCCCCGGACCAAGTTTTACTACCAACGCTTAGCGTTGGTAGTGACGGTGCGGTCGTTACGACGTTCGCCGTCCGCTTTCTCGCAGCGATCAATGACGATCTCAACACCTCCGCGGCCCTCGCCGTCGTCTGGGACCTTGTCAACGACGCGACCGTCGACGTCGGGACCAAGGCCGCGACGCTGCTTCGATTCGACGAAGTGCTCGGCCTCCGCCTTTCCGACTATCTTGGAAAGCAAATTGACGTTCCCGCTGACGTCACCGAGCTCGTCGCCAAGCGCGAGGAAGCTCGGCTGTCAAAAGACTGGGCCGAGTCCGACCGGTTGCGTGACGAGATCGCGGGGAAAGGATTCGTCGTGAAGGATACTCCACAGGGCCCCAAGATTTCTTTGGCGTAGGTGTGGTACAATGGTGTCGATATGGCAGACTTGATATCGAAGCCCGTTGAGACGCAGCCTAAGGTCGTCGAGCAGCCGGCGGCCGAGGCTCCCAAGGAATTGGGCGCGGTGGTTGAGGCTGCGAGGGCGGCGGAGGAAGAAAAGGGAATTGTCGCGGTCGAGCGGGCCGATGCGTCGGACGAGGCGCGCGAATCCGTTCCCGCGGAGCCGGTCGCGCCGGTTCCGCGCGTTCCGGTTCAGGCCGTCGTTACGAAAAAAGATCCGACGCTCCAAAGGATCGAGGACATCATGGGCGAGGATCTGACGGACGCATTTTTAAAGTTATCGCCCGACAGGCAGCAAAAATTCAAGGAAAAAGGGGAGGAAACGGCGAGTAAGATCCGTCAGATGATCGAGGGCGCGAAGGTGAACACGAAGAAGATCTTCGACCTGATTCGCAAGTGGCTGAAGATGATCCCGGGCATCAACCGGTTCTTCTTGGAACAGGAGGCAAAAATAAAAACGGACAAAATTTTGAATCTACGGCCATGACATTCTTTTCATTCGGCATCGAGGACGCGGCGACCCTGACGCAGACGGTCGCCACCCCATCCGCGAACGACGCCCAGTACGCCGTTTGGATTGCCATTGGCGTCGGGATCCTGCTCCTTATCCTCGGCGTGCTGTTCGCGCTGCGCTGGTACTTTCGATTCCGCACGAGCGCGAGCCACGCCACGTTCGAGCGCATCACCCTGCTTGTCTGCGTCCCTCGTTTCCGCCACAAGGAGCAGGCCGAGCGCGTAGCCGGCAAGGAGCAGCTGCAGGAGGCGATTGGCGCCGCCGAGACCTTCTTCAGCACGATCGGTGGCCAGCTGGTCCACCATGGCTTCCACGCCTGGCTGTTCGGCCGGCATGACGAGATCGCCTTCGAGATCGTCGTCGAGCACAAGGAGATCCGATTTTACGTCACGGTCCCCCGCGAGATGGAGCAGATCGTGATCCAGCAGCTGTCCGCGTCCTATCCGGACGCGTTCCCGGATCTCGTCGAGGACTACAACATCTTTGCCCCGGACTCGACGATCGCCGGCTGCTACCTCGTGTTCAAGCGCGAGCATGCGTTTCCGCTCAAGACCTTCCGCAAGATGGACCGCGATCCGCTCGACGGCCTCACGAACGTCCTGTCGAAGGTGCCGGAAGGCGAGGGCGCGTGCATCCAGTTCATCGCCCGGTCGGCCCACAAGCATTGGCGCGAGCGGGGAATTGCGATTGCCGGACGCATGCTGCAGGGGATGTCGATGGACGAGGCCATCAAGGGTGCCAAGAAAAAGAAGATCAACCTGGCCGAAATGGCGGGCGTTTCGAGTACCGAGGACAAGAAGCCGGAGGAGCAGCGCAAGCTGTCGCCGCTCGAGGAAGAGACCGTGAAGGGGCTCGAGGAGAAGGCGAGCAAGGCGGGGATCGAGGTGTGCGTGCGGCTCGTCGCGGCGGGGAAGGATCACGACGCCGTTCACACGACCCTTTCTGGCATGGTTAACGCGTTTACCCCGTACAGCATCTATCAGTACGGCAACTCGTTCGTCAAAGTGGTTCCGCCATTCAAAAAGCGGCTCATTCGTCGGTTTATCCACCGCACGTTCGATGAAAAGAACAAGATCACGGTCAGCGCGGAAGAGATGGCTAGCTTGTGGCACCTTCCGACGCCTTGGACGGAAACGCCTGGGATCAAGTGGCTCGGCGCCCGCAAGGGAGCCGCGCCGAGCAACGTGCCGACCGGGCCTGATTTTGGCGGCGAGCTGGAACTTGGATTCAACGTCTACCGCGGCGTGAAGACGCCGATCTGGATGAAGGGTCCGGACCGACTCCGCCACATGTACGCGATGGGTAAGTCCGGAGCCGGTAAGTCCGAGATGATCGCGACGCTTGCCATCCAGGACATCGCCATGGGCCACGGCGTGGCCGTCCTCGATCCGCACGGCGACCTCATCGAGCATATCCTCGGCAACATCCCGAAGGAGCGCATCGACGACGTCGTCCACTTTAATCCGTCCGACATCGACCGGCCGATGGGGATCAACATGCTCGAGTCCAAGGACGAGGACCAGCGCGACATGGTCGTGCAGGAGATGATCGCCATCTTCTATAAGCTGTTCCCGCCTGAGATGATCGGACCGATGTTCGAGCACCACATGAAGCACGTGATGCTGACCCTCATGGCCGACATTGAGAATCCGGGAACGCTTGCCGAGATCCCGCGCATGTTCTCGGACCAGGAATTCGCGGACACCTGGATCGTCAAGATCAAGGACCCGATGGTCCGGGCGTACTGGGAGAAGGAAATGGCCAAGACGAGCGACTTCCACAAGTCGGAAATGCTCGGGTACCTCATCTCCAAGGTGGGCCGATTCGTCGGCAACGAGATGATGCGCAACATCATCGGGCAGAACCACTCCAGCTTCGATTTCCGCGAGATCATGGACTCGAAGAAGATTTTCCTGTGCAACCTGGCAAAGGGCAAGACCGGCGACATCAACTCCAACCTGCTTGGAATGGTCATCGTGACCAAGCTCCAGATGGCCGCCCTCGGCCGCGCCGACATCCCGGAGGCCCAGCGCGAGCCGTTCTTCCTGTACATCGACGAGTTCCAGAACTTCGTCACCGACTCGAT
>JAHFIS010000124.1 GCA_023246275.1 Candidatus Uhrbacteria bacterium | reverse complement strand
GTCGCCGGGATGTCCGCCGAGAAGGCGCTGAGCTACGCCCGCGAACAGACGTTCATTGCGCTCGGCATGATGGTGGAAACCGCCGCCCTCCTCGGCGTCGACTCCTGCCCGATGGGCGGGTTCGACCAAGCCGGAGTGGACGCTCTGCTCGGCCTCGGCGCGCAGAACCTGACGGCCTGCTCGATGCTCGCCGTCGGATACCGCGGCGACGACGAGGCCGCCAAGCGGCCGAAAGTCCGGCGCGCGTTCGACGAGGCAGTGCAGTTCGTCCGCTAGCGCGAACGAAACGAAAATCCCGTCTCTCGCGAGACGGGATTTTTCACTATTCCTCGCTGGAATCATCCTCGTCCTGGGGCGACCACCAGATAATGTAATTCTTGTCGCTCGAGCACTGGTATTCGTCGACGTTGTAGGCAAGTCCGTCCGTTCCCTTGCTTGGATACCCCTTAACGTGAGACATCGATCCTCCGCATGTCGGGCAGTGCATACTCTGTTTCGGTTACGAATTATTTTTCTCGAACTCCGCCTTCAATTCCTTGTACCGTTCCAGCCGATACGCAGCCTTTGCGCGTTCGTCATCCGTTCGCAGGCGCTCGTCGACGTGCAGGCCGTCCGCGATCTTTCGCTGGTTCGCAATCTCCATGTTCACGACTCCGAGCGCGTTGTTTTTGTTCGACGAGAATGCCTCGCGAAGAAACGCGGCCTGCTCGTCCATCTCCTCGACCGTCGCGGCATCCACAGTGCTTGGCCGGTAGGATTCTTTCTCGATCATAGGGGTCAGAATTCATTATGCGTCGTATCCGACCTGCGATCAATCGCAAGGACAAATATCCGTCCGCTCATTCTATCACGATCGCTTCCCATTCCGCACCGGTTACCGGCTGGACGGACAATCGGGAGTTATTCAGCAGAACCATCTGTTGAAGCGCCGGAATCTTCTTCATTTCTCCGAGAGACAGGCTCCGCGTAAACGGGCGAACGGCCTCGACGTCCACCGCCACCCAATCCCCTTCCGTCGCCGTCCCGTCCGGATACGCCTCACGGACGATCTTTGCGATTCCCCTGACCGCCTTTTCCGCGCCGGAGTGATACACGAACGCAAGGTCTCCGACCCGCATGGCGCGCATGGTATTTCGCGCCAGATAATTCCGCACGCCGGTCCAGGCCGTTCGCCCGTCGCGGACGAGGTCGTCCCAGGAGTACGTTGACGGCTCGGTTTTGAGAAGCCAGTGTTTCATACCGGGACAGTATAGCAGAGGAACGGCAAGGAATCTCGTATGACATCCCTACCGAATTCTCCCGTGTTCCCCGACCCTCAGCTCCGCCCGGTGCTCCTCCCGAAACTCCGCTACGGCCTCTTCCCTTCGCTCCGCCAGCGCCTCGTGCATCCCGCTTTCGAGATAGGCGCCGCGAACGCCGTCGTTCGTCAGGCCGAACGCGGAGAGGCACGGGGCGAAGGAGCCGTACATCGTGTCGACCCGCTCGAGCATCTCGGATTCCGACGGCGTGGCAAGCTCCTCCGCGAGCCATCTCTGCGCGGCGAACGTTCCGTCCGTCCCCGCCATCTCCTCCGCCGTCGCGCGCGCCTCGGCGATGTCATCGTCCGTTCCGACGATCAGGTTCGACGGAATCACGTACAGCGCCGTCAGCAGATAGGCGTAATCCCCATGGTCGATGACCGCGTCCGCGAACCCCTCGTTCAGTGCCGCTCCGGAATCGCGGATCTGCTGCGTCACGAAGGCGTCGTGATTGAACGACTTGTGTCCGGCCTCGTGCAGGATCGTGGTGAAGTTCCAACTGGTCGTGTCCGTCGCGTCGAGCACGATCCGGTCGTCGGCATGCGTCCCCGACGCCTCCTGGTCGTACTGCGCCACCGTGTCACCGGTTGGAAAATGGCTTGGATTCACTTCCATCACTCGGCCCGCCGCGTATTCCGATTGCAGCCAGGCTCCCGTGGCCTGGACGCTCAGCGCAAGCTCGTGCCCCGACGCGGAGGCCCCGGTCGCGTCCACGGTCCCGACGTCCATGCGCTCCGCCAGCTCCATCACCATCGCCGTCGCCTCCGGCTCGCGCTCGAGCAGATCGCCAAGGAGCGCGTCATGTTCCGGCGACAATGGTTGCTCGCCGACCACGTGGCCGCAGCCGGGGAGAACCGAGAGAATCGATCCGAGTACCATTGCGTTTTTGCTCATACGAAGCTCGTCTCTTCCATCATTCTTAAATAACTGTCGTATCTCGCCTTCGCGATCGTTCTCGCGGCGACCGCGTCCCGAACCGCGCACTTCGGCTCGCGCAGATGGAGGCAATCGCGAAACTTGCACCGTGGCGACAGCGCGTCGAACTCGCGAAACGCGAAGCGAAGCTCGTCCTTGGGGACATGGTCGATGCTCAGCGTGCGAATCCCCGGAGTGTCGACGATCGTGGAACCCGGCTCCCACTCGTACAGGCCGCTCGTCGTCGTGGTATGCCGTCCCGTGCCAGTCTTCGCGCTTATCTCCCGCGTGCGAATCTCCAAGTCCGGAACGAGTGCGCCGACGAGCGACGACTTCCCCACCCCGCTCTGGCCGACGAAGACCGCGGTCTTTCCGCGCAGGGTCTTCTTCAGCTCGTCCATCCCCGCTCCAGTCACCGTCGAGACTTCGACGATTGGAATGTCCAGCGAGCCGTACAGCGCGCTCGCGTCGCCAATTCGCGAGCGAAGGTCGGCCTTCGTGACGCAGAGCGCCGGCCGGATGCTTTCCATCTCAAGAAGCAGGAGATACCGGTCGATGAATCTCGGATGAAACGCCGGCTTGTCCGCCGACGCCACGATCACGCCAAGGTCCACGTTCGCCGCCACGACCGAAGGCCTCGTCGCGCCGCGCCGCCGCATCGCGTCGCCGCTCATCCGCGTCAGGACGCTCGTTCGAGCCATGCGCTCGACGATCATCGGGATTCCGTCCTCGGAGTCCCCGACGACGACCCGGTCGCCCGGAACGAGGTCGCGAACCTGGTCTTCGATGACGCGAAGCGTATCCGTTCCGCGCCGAAGCGTGACGAACGGATGCGAGACGGCAACGACGGTGGCGGAAGGATTCGGCATGGCAGTATGATACCACCAAACGAAAAAACCACAGCCCTTGCGGCTGTGATTCTCTCGTGGCAGGGGCGGGGGGAATCGAACCCACGTTGCTGGTTTTGGAGACCAGCGTCCTACCATTGAACGACGCCCCTATTTGACTTTCCGTCTCGGAATAATAGCCCCGTTGACGATTCGCGTCAATCGGCGTACACTCCGCCTCATGTTTGAGGGATGGCCACCCTCCTGCATGCCCGCCGTCC
>JAHFIS010000123.1:2792-3326 GCA_023246275.1 Candidatus Uhrbacteria bacterium | reverse complement strand
GCGTGACGTCGAACCCGTCCGCCTCCTCGTCCGTCGCGAACGAGAAGTAGCTGTCCCATGCGAATTCGTTCCAGTCGGGGTCGAGCGTCAACGAATCACGGCCATTTTCTCGGAAAATGCTCATCTACTCTCCTTGTTGAGCGCGTATAAAGTATCAGAAAACCGACGATTTGTCAACCGTCGGCGACTTCTATTTCTTCTTCCTTCTCCTTCTTGTCATGGAACCGCTTGTGCACGTCCTTCAGATGCTCGTTCGTCACGTGCGTGTAAATCTGCGTCGTCGTGATCGACGCGTGGCCGAGCATCGACTGGACGCTGCGGATGTCCGCGCCGTTCATGAGCAAGTCCGTCGCGAAGGTGTGTCGCAGCGTGTGCGGCGTAATGCGCTTGGTGATTCCCGCCGACCTGGCGTATCGCTCGACCATCCGCTGGATCGACCGCGGCGTGAGCGGGCCCGTTTCCTCGCGGCCGGCCTTGGCACGGTCGTGAGAGACGAAGAGGAACGGGGAGGCGTCGCGGCGCCTGGCGAGGTAG
>JAHFIS010000123.1:0-2782 GCA_023246275.1 Candidatus Uhrbacteria bacterium | reverse complement strand
CCGTGAACTCGTCGCGCTTGAGGGCGATCCCGTCGATGCGGAGGTTCGCGAGCTCGGAGACGCGCATCCCTGTGGCGAAGAGAAGCTCGAGGATCGCCGTGTCTCGCAACGCGATCATCCCCTTGCTCTCGCGGCCCGGGACGGCGAGAATTCGCGCGAGCTCGTCGGGCTCAAGGAAGGAGACGATGCGCGACGAGGCCTTCATCAGCTCGATATGGTCGGCCGGGAGGGACGCAATGTCGTGTCGCGACAGGTACTTGAGAAACGAGCGCAGCGCGATCAAATGATAGTTCTGCGTGGACTTCTTGATCAGCACCTCGTCGCGCCCCGGCACCTCGCGATTCAGATAGAGGCGGTACTTGTGGACCATCTCACGCGTCACCTCGGCCGGCTTCGGATGCTTGGCCCATTCCGAAAAGCGGCGCAGATAAAAATCATAGTTCCGAATCGTACGCGGAGAGCGTCCGCGGTCGACCTCGAGATACTCCAGAAAGTCGGTGATGAGTTTGTCGAAGGAGGACATAGCATCCACAGTATACCTGTGTTACCATGGCGCAGCTATGGACTGGATCACGCGTCTCCTCATCGGCACGCTGGTCGCGACGGGAATCTTCGTCGCCATTGTTTCCGGTTGCGATTCCGCGCTGTTTCCAACGCCGAACGACGGCGGCTCCTGCACCGATTCGTACATCACCCCGCTTATCCCCACCCACGCCACCCTTGTGGATATCCCGCTGATATCCCGAGTCCTGCTCTTTCTGGTCGCCATCGTCCTCACGATCGCCACGATCCCCAAGATCAACTACGCCATCGACGCGGACGCCAGACGACGGTCGCGAGCGGGACCAAGACAAACGCTCCCATTCTACAACCGTCTCTTCCTCCCCTACCTCTGTGCAACGAGAGATCCGTAAGCAACCAGTCGAATTCGTAACATTCGTTGCAATTCGTGTCATACGCAAAACAAGTAACGAATTCGTTATTCGCAACCCCGATCTCAGTAACTCAACTCACCAACCACTATGGAATCAAACTTCATCGATGCCATGCCTCCCCGCTCCGCCTTCTGGCTCGGCTTCGTCACCGCCATCCTTTCGCTTGGAACCCTCGGCTTCATTGTCCTCGGCTCCTGCACGCTGAAGAACAACTGTCCGTTCACGATCGGCACCCAAGCCGCCGCTGCCGCCGCGCCGGCCGCCGCCGCGCCGGCCCCGGCCGCCGCGCCCGACGCGACGTCCATCGCCGTCTCCAAGATCCCGGCGGTCGACGCAAAGACTGACCACATCCAGGGCGACGTGAACGCCCCTGTCACCATCGTCGAGTACTCGGACTTCCAGTGCCCGTTCTGCGAGCGCTTCCACCCGACGCTCAAGCAGATGCTCGTCGACTACAAGGGCAAGGTCCGATGGGTCTACCGCTACTTCCCGCTCTCCTTTCACCCGGAGGCGGTGAATGCCGCCGTGGCCGCCGAATGCGCCGGACAGCAGGGCAAGTTCTGGGAGTATGGCGACAAGCTGATCGACAACCAGTCCACGCTCGGAGCCGACCTTTATAAGAAGCTCGCCACCGACCTCGGCCTCGACTCCGGCAAGTTCGCCACCTGTCAGGCCGACAAGGCGGTCACCGACCTCGTGAACAAGGTCTCCGCCGGAGGAGCCGGCGCCGGAGTGAACGGAACCCCGGGCACGTTCATCTTCAAGACGAACGCCAAGGGAACCGACCAGGCCGCCATCATCAAGGGCGCCCAGAGCGCCGCCTCGGTAAAAGCGGCCATCGACGCGCTGCTGAAATAAGGGATACGATGCGGGCGGGGCCAGTTGGCCCCGCCCGTTTTCCTTTCGACGACCATGAACGTCCGCATCGCAAACGTTTACGCCCCAATCTCGTGCGACCTGATTCGCGACGATATTTTCGTCGCGGCGAAGGACATCCTGTCCGTCGCGGACGAACGGTCGAACGTCGAGACGGTCGTCGCGAACCTGCGACGATCACTGGCCGGACGATTTCCCGACCGTCGCTTCGGCATTTCGTTCCACACCTATTCCGACCGCGAGGTCCCAATCGAGAACGACGCGCGAGCATCATCGCTTGTCGACGTATCCGTCGACGACGTTTACGGATGGCTCGAACCGACGACAGGAAGAGAGACGGCGGATCTCCCGGATGACATCCCGTCCATTTTAAAAAAATATCGACTCGTCTCGTCCTCATACGTTGGAACCGTCTCATGGACGAATGGATTCTATCGTTCCGACGATCACGCCGGCCTGCTCGAATTTGAAACGACGATTTTTCCAGCGCTCGTGGATCGTCACCTGGAAGAACTCATAGCAATCGCGAAGGACGGCGCGACCGTCGAAGTGGCAATTGACGCGGCATTCCTGCTCGGGTATGCGACGAAATTCGAGTTGGCGGCGATCGAGACGCTCTTCGCTCTGCTTTCGTCCCCGGATCACGCCGTGCACAACATGGCCGCGCGAAGCCTGTTCCCGAAGGCCGTCGCAAGGCGCTGCGAGTTCGTCTTACGCGCCGCGTTCCTTCTCGACCACCAGTGCAGTTACTGCGTCAACAAATATATCGGCACGGTAAGAGTGCTCGAGTGGACGAAGACGGAGCAAGCGTTTCTCCGTTAGATCGTCGACCGACTCAAGGCATTCTCAACGAACGACCAGCCGTCCATCGCGATCCCCGCAACGTCCGTTCTCAGTCGACTCGAACAATCATAATGGACCCCTGGACAATTCACCGATTCCATGCAAATATCTCGGGGGAGAATCACGCA
>JAHFIS010000122.1 GCA_023246275.1 Candidatus Uhrbacteria bacterium | reverse complement strand
CGGGCAAGCTCGCGACCGAATATACGCCCGCGTCGAAGAAAGAGGAGCGGACATTCGCCGAATACCATTCCATCCTCCACTACGTCGACCGCGCGAACCCGCTCGGACCGGCCCCCGCGGACCCAGCGGCCGACCCGTACTATGCCGCGTGGGAAACGGGCGTGACCGACTGGATCGCCAAGCGCGAGCTTGAGACGGGGATCCAGATCGTCCAGGCGTCCGCGCCGACCGAGCTCGACGACGTCCACGTCCCAGCCAACTTCCCGACGGTCCGCATCGAGTCCCCGAGCGCCGACGCGGAATTTGACGCGCGGTCAATACAGATCACCACGGAGGCCGACGCCCCGCGCGGCGTCACGCGCGTCGAGTTCTACGTGGACGGATATTTCCTCGGCGCGGACACGTCCGAGCCGTGGCAGCTGAACGCCACGATCCCGAACACGCTCAGCCGCGGCTACCATACGCTGAAGGCCGTCGCCTACGACGACGCGGACAACAGCGGGTCCGACACCGTCGGGATCAAGGTCAACTCCGAGGCCGCCGCGACCGGGTTCGAGATGATCGACCCGAAGAGCGGCCAGACCATCGAGCGAACCGCCGAGACGTACACGATCGTGACGTCCCTCCAGGACCCGACGCAGTTCTCGAACGTGAGCGTCTACGCCCAGGAGATCGGCAACGGCAACAAGAGCCTCGTGGAGACCAAATACGACCCCTCAAGCCCCTTCCTGACCTTCACCTGGGCATTGCCGCAGTCCGGAGACTGGGCGTTGTCCGCGGTCGCGGTTCCGAAGGGCGGAGGCGACCATTTGGAGACGGCGGGGATCATCGTCCACGTGACGAAACCGGCGGAGATCGCCGCCCCAGTCGCGACAACCCCGACGACGACCGTGCCAACAGACGCATCGGCACCCCCGGCGGACGCAACCGCCCCGATCGTCCCGCCCGCGCCGTTGCCGACGCTCGACCCGTTCGCAACGACGAAGACGTAGAAGATCGAAAACGACCGCCATCGGGACGGTCGTTTTTCGTTTTGTGTCGCACGAAAAAAAATACCGCCCCTAGCGAAGGGCGGCGAAAAAGTCGTGGCGGTCGATGCCGAGCTCGCGCAGGGCGCGGAACAGCTCGTGTCGGTTGCGGTGCGTGTCCGTCTCGTGGGGGTTGAGGAACCGCGTCGTGACGCCGTTGCGGGACAGCTTGGGATGCGACCCGCCGAACGAGACGTCGACCCCGATCCGGACGAACCCGCGCATGATCCGCTGCCAGCTCAGGCGGCGGAAGAGGAACGCGGGACGCCGGGTCGTCTCCGGAAGTTCCGCGACGGGCATGGATTCCGGAATCGCACCGCTGGAATCTGAATCGACGGCCGGGGCCTCGAGGCCGGACTCGGCGATCGCGTCGCGCTCCGCGCCGGGCTCCTCCTGGTCCGCGGCAAGCTCGTCTCCCTCCTCCGCGATGAACGACCGCTCGCGCAGTCCGCCGCTCAGAACGCATTGCTCCAGCGCGACGAGCAGGCGGAGACGCAGCACGTCATAGGAACTTGCCTTGTTCTGCAGGATGTACGGGATGACGATCGGAAGCAGGCGCATGCCCGCCCCGAGAATCGACCCGTTCACCCGGGAGATGTCCCCTTCGATCACCGTCCGTCCGCTCGCGTTCACAAGGTTGAACGAAACGAGCGACATCGGGCTCATCCGCTCGAACGCGTGGAACCGCGCATAGTATCGGTTTCCAGTCCTGTCCGTCATCACGACGCGGTTCGCCTGGACGCCGGCCGGCGCGGTCGGCTCGAATACGCTCTCTCGGAGCAGGCCGAACGCCTCGCTCCCGGAACGGGTCAGCGGCGCGAGCGGCATGAGCGGGATCGAGGCCCCCGCGACGGAGTACCAGTTGATGGAACGCCTCAGGAGAGGAGTCGTCCCGTCCGTGACGTTCGCCAGGGACATCTGGCGCGCCTTCGCGAACCCTTCCCGCTTGATCTGCTCGCCGAACGAGAAGACGTGCGCCGCGAGCAGCGCCTCCCGGAGGAACAGGACGGCCAGCGGCCTACCCGACTCGCGAATGGCGTCGTACGCGCGGGACACCAGGCGGTGGAACCGCTCGGCCATGCGGTCGTACTCGCGAAGCCGCCTTGCCTTCAGGTGGCCGCCGGACGAATCCAGGTGCTTGCGCATCCGCACGACGGTCGCCCACAGGTTTCTCTGGAACGCGGCGTCGAACACCCCGGCCGACTGCATCAGGCTCACCAGGGCGAAGTGGTCTTCCCAGTCGACGACGTTCGTCTTCGACGGAGCGAACTCCTCGTACGGCGCCAGCGCCGCTACGACGCGAACGAACGGCTCGAACACAGAAACGGGGCATTCCCCGGGAAAGGACAGGATTTCGGCAACGGTGCGATTCTTCATGGCGGCTCCAAAGGACGTCCTGCGGCAGGTGCGCGCAAGGTCGGAACGGTGTACCGTTTTTTGACGATTCCGTCAAGGCACAACCAAAAGCCACTGCCCGGTCGGACGGTGGCTTTTTCTTCGTGCTAGGCGGCAAGTTGGACGTCCGGAAATGTCGCTGGCTGGTGAAAATCAGGCTCGCTTCCCGGAATGGCGCTCAAGGCGAGGTGTGTTCCACCGAGGATCGCGAACGCGTTCATCTTGGCGATCGTCGCGGGAAGCGCGTCCCACGGGACCGTCATCTGGGTCTGCCACGTTCCCGGGGTAGCGCTGCCATGCCGGTGGTCGAACTCGCGGCCGGCGAAGTCGTTCGAGCGATGGCGCACGTCGTCGAACGCGAGGACGAGGTAATGGCCGCCCGCGCCGATCTCGACCTCCGTGTATTTCCCATCATCGCCGACGAAGAACAGCTCGACCACGTCGTAGTCCCAGAGCCCGTCGAAGCGCGAGTCGATCGGCGCATTCGGAACCCTCTGTTCGTCGAGAATCTGCGCGTGGGCTCGAATGCTAATGCCCGCCGCCACCTTCTGGACCCAGACTTCCGTGTGCAGACGCGTATCGCCGCACGGGGAACCGTCCCACATCTTGTCGATGGTGAAATACAACGAGTCTGGAACTCCGGGAATGATCATCTTGTCCATAGAACGATGGGATTGCTTCGCCCTGACGAGCTTCGCAATGACAAAGGATTATTGGCGAATTGGCATCACGAGATACAGATGGGCGGCG
Source organism: Candidatus Uhrbacteria bacterium (assembly GCA_023246275.1). GTDB lineage: Bacteria > Patescibacteriota > Patescibacteriia > UBA9934 > GWF2-40-263 > YC12-FULL-57-11. The sequence continues at coordinate 187 of JAHFIS010000122.1, read as the reverse complement.
TTTCCCTCCGGGACGACCACGCACGGGTTGGTCACGTCGATCATTTGGAATCGCACCTTCTCCTCGGTCATCGAGTTCAGGCCGTCGAGGAGATAGCGGTAGTTCAGCGTCACGGCATTCTTCTTTCCCGTCACGTCCGCGCAGCACACCGTCGTGTTCTCTCCGCGCGCCGCGTCGACCGCGTTGA
>JAHFIS010000121.1 GCA_023246275.1 Candidatus Uhrbacteria bacterium | reverse complement strand
TGGGCGAACGAGCGGATGCCGAGGGCGTTGAGCCGGTCCGCGATGCGCGGGCCGATGCCGCAGAGGTCCTGAAGCGCGCAGCGGTCGAGGAGCGCGATTGCTTCATGCGGACGAACGACCGTGAGGCCGCTCGGCTTCACCGTTTCGGACGCGAGCTTGGCGAGGAGCTTGTTCGGCGCGACGCCGATGGACGCGGTAATGAAATCGCCGCACTCGACGCGAAGCCGCTCTCGGATGGCAAGCGCGATCGCGGTCGCCCCGAGATAATCCTGCGCAACGTCGGTCACGTCGAGAAAGCTCTCGTCCACGCTGAACTGCTCCACGAGCGGCGTGTAGTCGCGAAAGATCGCGTTGAACCTCCGCGTGATGTCGCCGTATTTTTCCGGGTCTCCCGCGACCAGAATGATCGACGGCAGGATCCGCTTTGCCTCCCAGGTGGACATGGCCGTCTTTACCCCCAGTTTCTTTGCCTCGCGCGACGCCGCCGCGACGACGGACCGCTCTTTTCGTTTCCCCGTGACCCCGATCGCCTTTCCGCGCAAAAAGGGGTTCGCCTGCTGCTCGACGGAGGCGAAGTAGGAGTTCATGTCGATGTGGAGGATGATGCGGTTCATAACACGCGTAAGCTCATGGGGCCCCAGCTGCGGAACATCCTATCGTCCTCGCTGTCCCGGCTGATGCCTCGCTCCGGGCGACAGGAGTCCTGTTCCTCCGCCCCCATGAGCCGAGACGTTACGATTAACCTGCCGTGTACGTCTCGACAAGTCGCCACTCGAGCGACTCCGGGTCGAGCTTGAGCTTGAAGGAGTTGGCGAGGTCGGAGACGGAGAAGTAGAAGACGCGCTTGGCGCCCTCGCGGGCGGTGTGGATGAGATTGACGCTTCGGAGGTTGTAGATGCGGTTGTTCCACCGCATGCGCTTGGGAGTCACGCGATTTTCGTGAAAGGAGACGAGGACGTCCACTGGGTCGTCGATGATTTCGTGTATAGGGCTGCGAATAACGAATGAGCTGCACATCACACAAATTGCTACGGATTGCTACGCATACATCGCGCGGATGGCTCGCTTGATTTGTCGGCGGCTTGCGCGGATTCGCAGGGACTTCATTGCGGACTCGAAGCGGCGGACGCGGCGGACCGGGAGAAAGGCGAACGTGAACGCATGGTGACGGAGGGCGATCGTCGACATAAAAGTGTGGGGATCATGCGTTAGTTAATAAATTGGATAATCTGAAGTCCGCCGACGAGATCCGTGATCCCTTCGCACCTCGTCAGTGGGCTTCAAATTATCAGTCGATCGAGACGGGACTAAAGTCCCTGAGAATCTCGACGCCACTAAAGTGGCTATGAATTTCCAGGTTCCCAGGGATTTTAGTCCCGTTTGTAGCAATCCGTAGCAATTTGTGTGATGTGCAGCTCATTCGTTATTCGCAGCCCTATACCGTCCCGAACTTCCGTATCACCGCTCGCACCACCCCCTGAATGATGCAATCCTTCACGTAGATGGGGGACATGGTGGAGTTGGCCGGCTGGAGGCGGATGCGGTTGTGTTCGCGGTAGAATCGCTTGAGCGTGGCGTATGCGTTGTCGAGAAGGGCCACGACCACCTCGCCGTCACGCGGGCTTGGGTTGCGCTCAACAACCACGTAGTCGCCGTCGAAGATCCCTTCCTCGATCATGGACTCGCCCTTCACCTTCAGCACGTACGAGTTCAGCCCGTCGACGACGAACTGCGCCGGAACCGCGATCGTCTCGTGTTCCTCGACCGCCTCGATCGGGACGCCGGCGGTGATGAGACCTGCGAGCGGAAGCATGATGGAAAACGGATCGAGCGCCTGCTTCTCGACGAGCTCGATCGATCGCGCCGTCCCGTCCTCGCCGAGAGAGATCATCCCTTTCTCGGCCAGAGCCTGCACGTGCTGGTGCACCGTGGCGGGGGAGGAGAGACCGAAGTGCTCGGCAATCTCGCGGTAACTCGGTGCGTACCCGTTCGCCGCGATCTGCGAGCGAATGAAGGAAAGCATCTCGGATTGCTTCTTTGTGAGTCCCATAAGTTTCTGTTCGGCTTATGTTCGTATTATAGACCGAACAAAAACCGAACGCAAGTGCGTTTGGTTGGCGAAATTTTGATTGGGTGTGGATAAGTTTGTACGCCGCTTAGCGACGTCGCTAAGCGGCGTACTTTTTTTGCCGATCGCATCATTTTTTGCTACCATCCGGCCACCTATGCGCAAAGCCGCCGAGGCCGTGACCTCCGGGCATTCCGACAAGACGTGCGACCAGATCGCGGATGCGATACTGGACGAGTTTTTGCGTCGCGACTCGCACGCGCGGGTGAACGTGAGCGTGTTCGGGTCGCACGGGATGGTGATGATCGGCGGGGAGGTGGCGTCGCACGCGGATTTCGACGTCGCGTCGCTCGTCAAAAGCGTCTATGCGTCCATCGGTCACGCCGACGACGTGGAGGTATTCGCGAACATCCACGTGACCGTTCCCGAGAAGCTTGCGCCGCGCGTCCAGTCCGACTCGGTCGTCGTGAACGGCTATGCGACGAAGGAGACGCGGGAGATGCTGCCGAGGGCGTTCGTCTGCGCGAACAACCTTGCGCGAAGGCTCGACGACGTGCGAAACGCGGACCCGAATTTCTCCTGGCTCCTGCCGAACGGAAAGGTACAGGTGATGATGGAGCGCGATCGCGTCGCGGCCGTCACCGTGCAGACCGCGCACGTCCAGAACATCCTCCCGCGCGACGTGCAGGTCGCGATCCTCGACCGCGTCATCGCGCCGATCGTGGGCAACGATCACCCCCAGATCCTCGTGAACCCGCTCGGCGCGTTCTCCGCGTCCGGCTTCTCGCAGACATCGGGCATGAGCGGCAACAAACTGGCATCCGATACCTACGGTGGCCTCATCCCACACGGCGATTCTGCGATTTCCGGAAAGGACCCGGGGCGGCCCGAGCGATGCGGTGCCTATCTCGCCCGCCTCGCCGCCCGTTCTCTCGTCGCCCAGGGCCTTGCGACTTCGGCGATGGTCACCGTCGTCTACGTCCCGGGCCGCGCCGAGCCCGCGCATCTCGAGGTGAGCGGCGTGTCCGACAAGTCGCGCGGAAGCAAGATGGATTTCACCAACCTCATCAAGTCGCAGTTCGACTTCCGTCCAGACGCCATCGTCGAGCGGCTCGATCTGTTGAAGCCGATCTACCGGCGCACCGCCGCGTACGGCCATTTCGGCCGCGCGGGATTTCCTTGGGAGACGGATGTGTAGTATAATCGTCTCAAATTCAATCAAGCTCTTTAAGGAGGAAACATATGCCAACCAAAAAAGTCGTCGCCCCCGCGAAGGCCGCCAAGAAAGTCGTTCGTCGGAAGGCCGTGATCCA
>JAHFIS010000120.1 GCA_023246275.1 Candidatus Uhrbacteria bacterium | reverse complement strand
GAGCGAGTCGTCTTCCTGGAGAAGCGCGGCGATATGCGTGACGACCGTCCCCTCGCTGAGCCCGCGGGACTGCGCGATCTGGGCCAGGGTCAGCTTGTTCTCGATAAGTTCCTTGGTCTTGAGCACGGTCGAACCTCCGCGCCGCTCGACGGTCGCGGATCCGTCCGAGGACGAGCCGCTTGTCCGTTCTTCCGCGGCCTTGGGATGACGACGTTCTGGCAACCCCTTCTCCTCGGCATAGTCGCGAATGAGCGCGAGAAACGTGTCCCCGAACTCTTCCAACTTCTTTGCGCCGACGCCGAACACGGACGACAGGCTCTCGGTCGAGCGAGGAACGTAGTACGCCATTTCCTGAAGCGTCTTGTCACCGAAGATGACGAACGGAGGAACGTGTCGCTCGTCGGCGATACTCTTGCGCTCGCGGCGAAGAATCTCGAAGAGTCCTGCATCGTACGGGACCGAACCCGCGGCGGACGAGGACGAACGAGACGATCTCGACGGCGCGGCGACGGTCGTCGTAATCGAGACAGGGAGCTCAATCGCCTCCCTCGCGGCAAGCGCGGCCTTTCCCATGCGCGAAACCCGAAGCGTCGGATAGTCGCCCTCGGTCTTTTCCAAATAGCCTTTCTTTTGCAACAACCGGAAGCATTCCCGGAGCGTATCGACGGACACGTCGCGGCCGATCCCGTGGACCGGGAGGTCGTCGTGATGGTTCTCGACGATCCGTTCCTTTCGCGACCCGCGCAGGACGTCGATCACGTATGCCGCACCGAACGCCTCGCCGGTGCGGAGGACGGCGGAGAGGATCTTCTGGGAAATCTCCGTGGCATCGCGCGACTCGACCGGCGCCTGGACGCAGTTGTCGCACGCGTCGCACTTCGACGATTCCCACGGCTCCCCGAAGTATCGCAAAAGCGTCTGGCGACGGCACGTGTCCGATTCGCAATAGGACACGACCTGGTTCAGCTTGGTCTGGGCAAGCTCGCGCTCGTCCTCGTCGGCGATCTGGGCGATGAAGAACTCCTGCTTGCGCTTGTCGCCGTACGTGTAGAACAAAACGCACTCGCTCGGCAGCCCGTCGCGTCCCGCGCGACCCGTTTCCTGGTAGTACCCCTCGATGGTCTTTGGCAGGTCCATGTGCGCCACGAGACGCACGTCGGGCTTGTCGATCCCCATCCCGAACGCGATGGTGGCCACGATGGTCGGCACTTCGTCGCGTATGAACCGCTCCTGGGTCTCGCGCCGCAGATCGCGCTCGAGGCCCGCGTGATACGGCAGCGCGCGGATGCCGGCATGGGTCAGATCGGCGGCGAGGGACTCGGTGTCCTTGCGCGAGAAGCAGTACACGATGGCCGGCTGATCGTTCAGCTTGCGGAGACGATCGACAAGCTGGCCGAAGGAATTCGACTTCGGGACGACGGAATAGCTGAGATTCGGGCGGTTGAAGCTCGAGAGGAACACGGACGCGTCCCGCATCGACAGCTGGCGGACGATGTCCTCGCGCACCCTCGGGGTGGCGGTTGCCGTGAGCGCCATCACCGGAACCGACGGGAACGCGGAGCGAAGATCCTTAAGGTTGCGGTAATCCGGACGGAAATCGTGGCCCCACTCGGAAATACAGTGTGCCTCGTCAATGGCGATCAGACCCACGGTGAGCTGGTCGAGCAGGCGGCGAAACGCGGGCGACGGAAGGCGCTCCGGGGCAACGTACAAAATCTTCAGCTCGCCGGAGAGCGCGCGGAACTCAACAGAGGCCATCTCGTCGTCGTCCTGAGTGCTATTGAAAAACCCAGCCGAAATTCCGTTCGCGGTGAGCGAATCGACCTGGTCATTCATGAGCGCGATGAGCGGCGAAATCACGAGCGTGATGCCGGGAAGCATGAGCGCCGGGAGCTGGAAACACAACGACTTCCCTCCTCCGGTGGGCATCAGGACGAGCGCGTCCTTGTTGCCGAGGACGGTGTTCATGATGTCCTCCTGCAGCGGGCGGAAGGCGTCGTATCCGAAATGGGTTTTGAGTAGGTGTTTCATAGAGATGTCGGACATGTTACCATACGGCCATGCGCTTGCCATTTCTGAAAAAAATTTCGGTCGCCGCCGTCCTCTTTTCCTTTTGTCTTCCGTCGGAAATCCGCGCCGAGGACACCGCGTCGAGCCTTCAGGCGCGGCTCAAGGAAATCGAGGCTGAGATCACGGCCGACCAACAGCAGGTTGCCGCGGCGCAGGGACAGACGCGAACCCTCGCCACCGCGATCAAGGAGATCGAGGGAAACCGCGCCATCCTCCAGCTTCAGATCGAGCAGGCCGACCTTCAGATTCGCGACGCGGAACAGCGACGCGAGGACGTCCAGTCGAAAATCGCCGATAACACGGCGCACCGCGACGCCCTGCGCGACCAGCTCGCGTCGCTGATCGTGGCCATGAACGCGGCCGACGCGCAATCGCCGCTGTTCGCCTTTCTGAATAGCAGCAACGTGTTCGACGCGCTCAACGTCATCCGCCAGTACACGGAGCTCACGGGCGGCATCAATACGGCCGTCACCACGGTCAAGGCCGTCAACGACGAGCTCACGGCGCAGGCGCAGACGCTCGAGGACGTCGCGGACGAGGCACGAAACTTCCTGTCCATCCGCGTCCTGCAGGAAAACGCGCTCGGGATGAACGAGGAGGAACAACGGAACCTTTTGCAGCAGTCGAAGGGCAAGGAGCGCGCCTACGCGAAGGATATCAAGGACCAAAAGGCCGAGGCAGCCAAGATTCGAACGCGCATCTATCAGCTGCTCGACACCGGCGCGGTGCACATCACCTTCGGAGAGGCGGTCGAAAAGGCGAAGTGGGTGGCAGGCGTGACCGGAATCGATCCCGCATTCCTTCTGTCCGTACTGACTCAGGAATCCAACCTTGGTACGAACGTGGGAACCTGCAACCGGCCCCAGGACCCCCCTTCCAAGAGCTGGAAGGCCGTCATGAAGCCGACGCGCGACCAGCAGCCGTTCATCCAAATCATGGGAGCCCTCGGACGGAGCATGGATGGCACTCCCGTCTCCTGCCCGATGCATGACGCGAAGGGCAATCAGATGGGATGGGGAGGCGCGATGGGACCCGCGCAGTTCATCCCAAGCACCTGGATCGGATACGGGGGAAAGATCAGCGCCATCACGGGAAAGGCATCCGACCCATGGAACATCACCGACGCGTTCATCGCCGCCGCCCTCAAGCTTACCCACGACGGGGCGAACGGAACGTCGAACGGAAACTGGACCGCCGCGATGCTCTACTTCAGCGGGTCCACGAATGTCGCCTACCGCTTCTACGGCGACCAGGTCATCGCCCGCGCCAAACAGTACCAGAAGGACATCGACGCGCTCTAGCGCGCCACGGCCATGCTCTT
>JAHFIS010000015.1 GCA_023246275.1 Candidatus Uhrbacteria bacterium | reverse complement strand
CGGCAACGGTGCGCTACGGCTTGGTCTTCATGACGCTGTTGCACCTGCCAATGACCTGGCTGGTCGGACGTCTGAAGGGTTCGACGCGCTGATTACGCGGAGATGTCGGTTTGCTCGAATCGAACCTCCTTCCCATAGAATCGCGAGGCAAGCGACGAGAGACCCTCGTCGCTTTTCGTTGTCAGGTATTGTCGCGATCCGGACCGGTCGACGCGGACGGACAAGTCGGGATGGCGGCTGAGATAATCGGCGAGCTTGTCTGCGACGATCGTGCCCTGGGAGATGACGCGACGGTCGACCAGTTTGCCGGAACTCTCACTGCCAACGCTTAGCGTTGGCAGTGAGAGTTCGTTGTTCCTTAGGTATTTGTCGAAAAGGGGTTTCACGAGCGGGTAGTGCGTGCAGCCGAGGAGGACGGTGTCGACGAGCGGGTCGGCGGCGAGAAGCTGGGCGCAAAAAGTCGCGACGAGGCCGTCGGCCTCGGCGGATTGTTCGCGGCCGGACTCGACGAGCTCGACGAGGCCGGGGCAGGCGACCTGCGTGACAATCGCGCCGTCGATTTCCCGAAGGTACGCGCCCGATGCTACCGTCGCCGGCGTCGCGAACACGCCGATGTGTCCCGTCGCGGTCATCGAGACGATTTTCTCGGCGGTCGGACGAATGACGCCGAGAACGCGATTATCCGGGAACTCGGCGGGGAGAACCGTCCGCTGGATCTGTCGCAGGGCCTGGGCGCTCGACGTGTTGCAGGCGACGATGACGAGCGGGCAGCCGCGGCGGAATAGCTCGCGGACGCCGTCGAGCGTGAACTGAAAAATTTCCTCGTGCGATCGAGTCCCGTACGGCGCCCTTGCGTTGTCGCCGAGATAGACGGTCGAGACGTTCGGCAGGCGGGCGTGGATCGCGCGCAGGACGGTGAGTCCGCCGAATCCGGAATCGAATACTCCAAGCATAGCGAACCGATCGTAGCGGAAAAACGCCGCCTTGTCACGCCGTTTTCGAACGTGTATCCTATGCCCATATGCGCGAAGGGTTTTCTGGAACAATCGAATCTGAGGGAGGAGCCGGCCGGAGGGAACGGTTTGTCGCGCTGGCGCGATTTGCCGTTGGGATTTTGGAGTCGATTTCCAGGAGAACCCAGCCGATCGTCGAGCCGGTCGCGCCGAAGGCGTCCGTCGACGCGCGCCTTGTCCCGCTGCTCGACCTGTCCCCCGGCGAGCTCGGCAGCCCGAAGATTGCCACGTATTGCGCCGACCACGGGATCGAGTTCTCCAACCAGGCGCTGTCGTTCCGTCTGTTCGACGGCAAGCGCGCCGAGATGAGCATCGGTCCTTCCCTAGAAACCGCGAATTTCTTCTTTAAGAACGAGGACAAGAACATGCTGGTCGTCTTCTCGAGGCTGGACGGTGGTTACCAGTCCCTTTCTTTCGTCGACGGCATATTCGACGGTCTGTACGATTCCGACGAGATTGGCAAACCCGTTCCGTTTCAGTCATTCGTCTAACCACCCTATGGCTCTCGACATCCTCGACCCGCGCGTCCGCATCATCGTGACCCTTCGCAGGAACGGCCATGACAACGACGAAATTTCCTCGTTCATGTCCCTGTTCGACACGGCGGAGCGCGCGCAGCAGGAACGGCTGTCACAGCTCGTGACGGTCGAGGATCCGGAAATCATTCGCGCGCTCGTGAGGGTGCTGCCGGACGTGCACGCGGCCCTGGTGCGCCGGGGCGCGGGAGGGAAGACGGCAAAGGAAATCATCGAGGAGGCGGCGCTTCAATTCACCAAATAGCTATGTCCACATTCTGCTGCCTGTTCGTCGGTCGCTTTCAGCCGTTCCATCGCGGCCACCTTTTGGTCGTGAAGGGGATGACCAAGGTCGCCGGCAAGGTCGTCATCGCCATCGGTTCGTCGGATGCGAAAAAGACCGCGGAGAACCCGTTCACGGCAGCCGAGCGCCGCGAGATGATTCAGCGCGCGCTCCAGGACGAGGACATCATCCCGAACTTCGACGTGACCATCGTGGACGTGCCGGACATGCCGGACGACGCGGAATGGACGAAGAAGTGCCTGGAGCTTTCCGAGGAGGTCCACCAGGTGTGGACGGGAAACGAGTGGACGCAGAAGTGCTTCGAGGCCGCCGGGCTGGAGGTGAAGGCGATCAAGGAGGTTCCAGGAATCAGCGCGACCGAGATCCGCGATCGCATGAAGTCCGGAGGCGACTGGCGCGCGCTCGTCCCGTCCGAGGTGGCGTCGTACCTGTCCGAGATCGAGGCCACGACGCGGCTCAAGTCGCTATGAAAAAACATCTGACCGTCATCCGATCGAGCCTTGGAAAGACGTATTCGCGCCGTCGCGATCTGCTCGCCGGCTTGCTGCTCGCGTTCGCGGCGTTCGCACTGTTCGTGCTCGTGCCGGTATGGACCACGCCGGGTAATGACATTCGGTTCCAGCTGTCGCTGCTCACCCGCGGGACGCTCACGGCCATGGTCCTCCTCTCCGTGACCAACGCCGTGCTGATCTCCATGCACCTCCACCTCCGCCGCGTGAAGGCGAGGGTCGCGACGCAGGAGACGGTCGGCGGGCTTGCCGTCCTTGGCAGCTCGATAATCGCCACGCTCGGCTGCGCATCGTGTTACTCGACGATTCTTTCCGCGTTCGGTCTGGGCGGAATCATCTTCTTTGGGAAATATCACGCGTACATCGTCACGGCCGTCATCGTTCTCTCCGGCTTTGCCGTCTGGCACACGGCCAGGAGGATCGAGGGACTCTGCGACCGTTGCGTTGAATAGCCTGTGAAAGGATCCATCAAACTATTTCTGATCTATGTCATTCCCGCGCTCGTCATCATCGGATTGATTGGCTACCTTATCGTTCGTCCGCCGTCCGTCGACAAGGTCGGAACGAAGCTCAGGCCAACGCCGGACCCGGTCGTCGGCGAGGAACAGACGATCCCGGCCGGGCATTGATCCCGGCCGTTTTGTTTTTCATCTGCGTTTGGCTTTTGTTCGGTCCTCGTGTATAGTGTTTGGACAATCATGATCCCCCTCGTCGCAGAAGCGGCGAGGTATCCCCTAGAGATCCCGTCTCTTGGGGCATTTCTGTTGTAATATCGACCCTATGGAATTCAGGATGCATTCGAACTATCAGCCGGCGGGCGACCAGCCGAAGGCAATCGCGCAAATTCTCGACGGATTGTCGTCGGGAAAGCGGTTTCAGACGCTGCTTGGCGTGACCGGGTCCGGAAAGACGTTCACGATGGCGAACGTGATCCAGAAGACGCAGCGGCCGACGCTCGTGATCGCGCACAACAAGACGCTCGCGGCGCAGCTGTGCAACGAGTTCCGCGAGTTCTTTCCGGAGAACGCCGTGGAGTATTTCGTTTCCTATTACGATTATTACCAGCCGGAGGCGTACATGCCGCGGTCGGATACGTTCATCGAGAAGGAAGCGATGATCAACCAGGAAATCGACCGGCTGCGCCACGCGGCGACGCAGTCGCTGCTGACGCGCAGGGACGTGATCATCGTCGCGTCGGTGTCGTGCATCTATGGCTTGGGATCGCCGAAGGAGTATGAGAATACGGTGCTGCATTTGCGGGTTGGGGAGGACGGGACGTCGCGCTCCCAGCTTCTGCATCGACTCATCGACATGCAGTTCGAACGAACGACGGCGGACTTGACGCGCGGTCATTTTCGGGCCCGCGGGGAGATTATCGAGATCATGCCCATGAACGAGGAGGTTATCTACCGGCTGAGGTACGATGGGGACGTGATCGCCGACATCGCCCTTCTGGATGCCGTCTCCCGCAAGGACAAGAGCCACTCCGCAGACGCGTGGATCTTTCCGGCCAAGCACTACGTCGTTTCGTCCGACCGTCAGAAAAAAGCCGTCGCGGACATCCGCCAGGAGCTCAACGACCAGCTCGCGAAGTTTGAGCGCGAGGGAAAGCTGCTCGAGGCGGACCGTCTGTCCCGCCGGTCGCGGTATGACTTGGAGATGATGGAGACGATCGGGTACTGCAACGGGATCGAGAACTACTCCATGCACTTCGACGGCCGCACCGAGGGCCAGCCGCCGTATACGTTGCTCGACTATTTCCCGGAGGACTTTCTGACCGTCATCGACGAGTCGCACGTGACGGTCTCGCAGGTCGGCGGGATGTATGCCGGAGACCGGGCGCGGAAGGACACGCTGGTCGATCACGGGTTCCGGCTTCCGTCCGCGCGCGACAACCGCCCGCTCAAGTTCGACGAATTCGAGAAAAGGCTCGGGCAGACCGTTTTTGTCTCGGCGACCCCTGGAAAATTCGAGTATGCCAACTCGGAGCAGATCGTCGAGCAGATCATTCGTCCGACGGGTCTCGTCGATCCGGAGATCGAGGTGCGACCGGTGACGGGAATCGACGGGAAAAAGGGCCAGGTCGAGGATCTGATCGAGGAAATCGTCCTTCGCTCGGCGGACCATGAGCGGACGCTGGTGACGACGCTGACGAAGAAGATGGCCGAGGATCTGGCCGAGTTTCTGAAGGAGCGCAAGATGCTCGTCCAGTATCTGCACTCCGACGTGGAGACGCTCGACCGCATCACGATCCTGTCCGATTTCCGCAAGGGGAAGTACGACGTGCTGATCGGGGTCAACCTCCTTCGCGAGGGCCTCGACCTTCCGGAGGTGACGCTCGTGGCGATCCTCGACGCCGACAAGGAAGGGTTCCTGCGGTCGGAAACGTCGATCATCCAGACCATCGGCCGCGCGGCCCGCAACGTGAAGGGAAAGGTTATTCTGTACGCCGACCACATGACCGGCTCACTCGAGAAGGCCGTCAACGAGACCGAGCGTCGCCGCACGATCCAGCTGGCGTACAACAAGGAACACGGCATCACGCCGAAGACGATCATCAAGGATGTAAACGACATCCGCGCCATGTTCGGCCCGACGGAGGAGGACATAAAAAATGTGCTCAGGATCGAGGTCACGGCAAGCCCGCTTGAGATCAAGGACCTCATCAAGGATAAAAAAGAAGAGATGCGCATCGCCTCCCACAAGCTCGACTTCGAAACCGCCGCGATCCTGCGCGACGAGATCGTCGAGCTCGAGAAGGAACTTAAGGAGACGAAGAAACGTGACGAGAACCTATGAACGACAAAATCATCATCAAGGGAGCGAGGGAACACAATCTGAAGAACATCTCGCTCGAGCTGCCTCGCAACAAGCTGATCACGATCACGGGGCTTTCCGGCTCGGGGAAGTCGTCGTTGGCGTTCGACACGATTTTCGCGGAAGGGCAGCGTCGGTACGTCGAGTCCCTTTCGGCATACGCCCGCCAGTTCCTCGGACAGATGGAGAAGCCGGACGTGGATGAAATCGAGGGATTGTCCCCGGCGATCTCGATCGACCAGAAGGCGCACTCGGCGAACCCGCGCTCGACGGTGGCGACGATTACGGAGATTTACGACTATCTCCGCGTTCTCTTTGCGCGCGTCGGTCGTCCTCATTGCGTGAAGTGCCGAAAAGAGATTCAGAAGCTGACGAACGAGGAAATGGTCGACGTGGTGGTGAAGGGCGTCGCGGGAACGACGAAGGCGGTCGCCGACGATGGGATCATTGGTAAGAAGAAGGCGAGCGTCTTCCATGTTCTAGCCCCCGTCGTCCTTGGCAGAAAGGGCGAGTACTACCAGCTGCTGTACGACCTGTACAATGCCGGGTTTGCCAAGGTTCGCATCGACGGAAAGATGTTCAACCTGTCGGAGCAGATCAAGCTGAAAAAGTACCAGCAGCATACGATCGAGGTGGTCGTTGACTCGATCCCGACGGGCGAGCTGGCGTCGAAGGAGGGTCGCCAACGTCTCGCGGAGGCGTTGCAGACCGCGGTAGAACGTGGCAACGACGTCGCGCTCGTGCTCTTTCCCGACGGGACGGAACAGTCGCTCTCGTCCAAGTTCTCCTGTCCCGACGACGGATTTTCGTTCCCGGAAATTGAGCCGCGGCTGTTCTCGTTCAATTCGCCGTACGGGGCGTGCGAGCTGTGCCACGGGTTGGGAGTGAAGGAAATCTTCAGCGAGGAGATTTGCGTCGCGTGCGAGGGCCGTCGCCTGCGGAAGGAAGCTTTATTTGTGTGGATGCCCACCGTCATTGCGAGGAGTCCTCAGACGACGAAGCAATCCCAGCGAGAGATTGCCTCGGCCTCTGGGCCTCGCAATGACAATGCTGGCATATCCATCGTCGACATCACCAACATGTCCATCGAGACCGCGGTCGACTATTTCCTGTCTCTCTCGTTTTCGGATCGCGACAAGGAGATCGCCGGTCCCGTGCTCAAGGAGGTCATGAACCGCCTGCAGTTCATGCTCGACGTCGGACTGCATTCGGCTTGCGTCGCAGGTCGGGTCGCGTCTCGTCGGCGCGCTGTACGTCCTCGACGAGCCGACGATTGGGCTCCACCAGCGGGACAACGACCGGCTGATCGAAACGCTCGAGCAGCTCCGCGACCTCGGCAACACCGTCCTCGTGGTCGAGCACGACGAGGACACCATTCGCGCGTCCGACTTCATGGTGGAGATCGGCCCGGGCGCCGGCGTGCACGGCGGGAACGTGGTGGCGATCGGACGAACACCGGACGTGTTCAAGGATAAGAACTCGCTGACCGCGGCGTACCTTCGAGGCGACTTAAAAGTCGAAGTCCCGGAAGAGCGACGAACGATCGGCCACGACGCGATCAAGATTCGCGGGGCAAGCGAGAACAATCTCAAGAACATCGACGTGGACGTTCCTCTGCGCCGCTTCGTGTGCGTCACCGGCGTCTCCGGATCGGGGAAGTCGACCTTGGCGTACGACACGATGTACAAGGAGCTCGCGCGCAAGCTCAACGGGTCGAAGGACCGCCCGGGAAAGCACAAGTCGATTCTTGGCGCCGAGTACATCGACAAGATCATCCTGATGGACCAGGGAGCCATCGGCCGCACGCCGCGCTCGAACCCGGCGACATACACAGGATGCTGGGGGCCGATCCGCGAGCTGTTCGCGGCGGCGGAAGAGGCGCGGTTCCGCGGGTACAAGGTTGGACGTTTCTCGTTCAACGTTCCCGGAGGACGATGCGAGAGCTGCGAGGGCCACGGCCGCGTCGCCATCGAGATGCACTTCCTCCCGACGGTGTACGTCACCTGCGACGTGTGCAAGGGAAAGCGGTTCGACCGCGAGACGCTTGAGATTCAGTTCAAGGAAAAGAACGTCTGGCAGGTGCTCGAGATGACGGTCGAGGAGGGCGAGGAGTTCTTCAGGGACGTCCCGCACGTCCACGACCGCCTCAAGACGCTCATGGAAGTCGGACTCGGCTACCTAAAACTCGGCCAGAGCGCGACGACCCTGTCGGGCGGCGAGGCCCAGCGCGTGAAGCTGTCCGCCGAGCTCGCCAAACGCTCGACCGGCCGCACGCTCTATCTCCTCGACGAGCCGACGACCGGCCTCCACTTTGCCGACGTCAAACAGCTCCTCGAAGTCCTCCACAAGCTCGTCGACAAGGGCAACACCGTCGTCGTCATCGAGCACAACCTCGACGTCATCAAAACCGCCGACTGGCTCATCGACCTCGGCCCCGAGGGCGGCGACAAGGGCGGAAACCTCGTCATGGCTGGCACGCCGGAGGATGTCGCGCGACATGCGAAGAGCTATACGGGGCAGTATCTGAAGCGGGTGTTGAGATAAAAAAAGGCGGGCCGTATCCACTCGGCCCGCCTTTTGGGAATTATTTCGTCGTTTTTTCGGTCGTCGACGGAACGATCTGCACGGATGTCTTCACGTCTGCCGGGGCAGGCGCGGTCTTCGCCGCGCTCGGCGCGACCGTCGTGGTCTTCACGGTCGTCGGCGTGACGGCCGGGGCGGGGGTCGCCGGGGCGGTCGACGCGCAGCCGGCGCCGACGAACAGGAGGGCGGAGAGGACGAGAAGGGCCTTCTTCATAGGGAGATGTTAATGAGTATGGATTCCATGATAGCATAATCGGGATGATTCCTCCAACGGTCAAAATCCAAAACGGCGAGCTTCCCGACAATCCCGGGGTGTATTTTTATTATGACGCGCCCGGGACGCTGATGTACGTGGGAAAGGCCACGTCGCTTCGCCGTCGTGTCGCCTCGTACTTTCGCGCGGCGGGGGACGGACGAGGGCAAAGAATCGCCGAGCTCGTCGCCAAGATCGCGCGGATCGATTACGTCGAGACGCCGACGGTCATCGAGGCGCTCGTGCTCGAGGCCAACCAGATCAAGGCGCATTTGCCGCCGTACAACGTCCTGGCGAAGGACGATAAGAGCTTTCAGTATCTCGTGATCACGAACGACGAGTTCCCGCGACCCGTCGTGATGCGTCAGCTCGACTTGGAGCGGACGGGAGTGGATCCGTTCGCGAAGACGTCGAACGGGAAATTTCTCGCCGTGTTCGGACCGTATACGAGCGGATTGTCGTTGAAGCGGGCTCTGGAGTTGATTCGACGGACGATCCCGTGGAGCTCCTGTCTTCCGGGACAGGACCGGGCCTGCTTCGACCATCAGCTTGGGAAATGTCCGGGGGTTTGCGTCGGGGCGATCTCGAAGATCGAGTATCGCAAGACGATCCGCAATCTCATTCTGTTTTTCGAAGGAAAGAAGATGGCGATCGTCCGTCAGCTGAAGCGCGACATGGCGAAGGCCGCGGCGACGCTTGACTTCGAACGCGCGGCGAAAATCAAGGGACAGCTGTTCGCCATCGAGCACATCCGCGACGTCTCGCTCATCACCCGCGAGGACGCCGACCTTCCGTTCGCGCCGATCGTTCCGCAGGGATACTACGACCTCAACGGCCGCATCGAGGCGTACGACATCTCGAACATCTCGGGCACGTCGTCGGTCGCGTCCATGGTCGTGTTCTTGGACGGCAAGCCGGCGAAGGACCTGTACCGGAAGTTCAAGATCAAGACGGTAAGGGGCGCGAATGACTTCGCGTCGATGGAAGAGGTTTTGAAGCGAAGGCTGTCTCGTCTCGGACAGAAAGGCTGGGACGCGCCCGTCGTGCTGATCATCGACGGGGGGGAAGGACAGATTTCGGTCGTCCAGAAGGTCATGGACGAACTCGGCGTGCGCCTCCCGATGATCGGGATCGCGAAGGGGTTCGACCGCAAGCAGGATCGGCTCGTGTACGACCGGTCTGACGTCGAGCTGCACCGGTTGGCGACGAGAGGAAAGGAGATCTTCCAAAAGGCGCGTGACGAGGCACATCGGTTCGCGGTATCATATCATCGTAAGCTCCGGGCGCGACGGTCGCTGCTCGGAAAATCTTGAGACGAACCGCTATGCCACGCACCCCTGGATTCTCTCCCGACCACGGAACCGCCGAGCGCGAACCGACGCGCGAGGTTCGCGTCGACAAGAAAACGCTCGTGCTGATCGTCGGGCTTCCGGGGAGCGGGAAGAGCACGTTCGCGGCGGAGAACTTTCCGATGGACGCGGTGGCGGGAACGGACCGGATCCGGCAGGAGCTTTCGAACAACCCGTCGAACCAGCTCGTTTCCGACAAGGCGTTCTTCATGGTCGAGCGCCTGGTGAAGGAGCGTTTGTCGCGCGGAAAGATCGTCGTCGTGGACGCGATGAACCTGACGGAGGTCGCGCGCAAGCGGTTCATGGATATCGCCAAGAAGGAGAACGCGGCC
>JAHFIS010000119.1:2045-3438 GCA_023246275.1 Candidatus Uhrbacteria bacterium | reverse complement strand
TCAAGGACGGGGTCGCCTTCCCGGGCGCGTTGTTTTCGATCGACGGGAAGAAGATCGATAAGCTCGACGTGAAGACGGGCGACGACGCGGGGAAGATCGTCGCGACGCTTTCCGGGCAGAAGTTCGAGGTGACGAAGATCGAGACGAAGGAGGTTTCGAAGAATCCGCCGACGCCGTTCACCACCTCCTCCCTGCAGATCGAGGCGAACGGGCGGCTCGGATTCGGCGCGAAGCAGACGATGACGCTGGCGCAGAAGCTGTACGAGACGGGGCGCATCACCTACATGCGTACCGACTCCGTGAACCTCGCGAACGCGTTCCTCGACGAGACGCAGGCGTACATAGCCTCCGAGTTCGGAAAGGAATACGCCGTCGGATCTAAAAAATACGCCACGAAGTCGAAGGACGCGCAGGAGGCGCACGAGGCCATCCGCCCGACCGACGTGACCGCGCACCCCGATTCGCTCAAGGGAACGCTCGAATCCGGCATGTGGAAGCTGTACGACCTCGTCTGGCGCCGCACCGTCGGCTCCCAGCTCCCGCCCGCGAAGGTAGAGCGCACCGCCGTCGACCTCGACGCCGCGGGGCACGCGTTCCGCGCGAACGGAAGCATGGTGAAGTTTGACGGATTCATGAAGGTATATCACGCGTCGCAGGAGAAAATCCTCCCGGCGCTCGCCGTCGGCAACGCCGTGGATGTCACGTCCATCGTCCCGACCCAGCACTTTACCGAGCCAACCGCGCGGTACTCCGACGCCACGCTCGTGAAGGCCATGGAGGAGTTCGGCATCGGCCGGCCTTCGACATACGCCCCGACGATCGCGACCATCGAGGCGCGGCAGTATGTGGAGCGCGACGACAACAAGAAGCTGTTCCCCACCGACACCGGGATGATCGTGAACGACGTGCTCGTGGAGCACTTCCCGAACGTGGTCGACTTCACCTTCACGGCCACGATGGAGAACACGCTCGACGAGATCGCCGAGGGTAAGGTCGAGTGGGTCCCCACGCTCGAGGCGTTCTACGGACCGTTCCACAAGCTCATCGAGGAAAAGGTCACCGGCGTCTCGCGCGAGGACATCATGAAGGAACGCGTCCTTGGAAACGAACCGAAGTCCGGCAAGCCCGTCATCGTCCGCTCCGGCCGCTTTGGACCGTTCGCCCAGCTTGGCGAGTGGACGGCGGAGGACAAGAAAGCGAAGGTCCCGAAACCGAAGAGCGCGTCGCTGCCGAAGGGCGCGAACATCGACACGGTGACGATGGAGGAAATTCTCCCGCTGTTCGAGATGCCGCGCGTGGTCGGAAAAACGGAGGCGGGCGAGGAAATCGTCGCGCACCTCGGACGCTTCGGCCCGTACCTCAAGACGGACACGCTCACCGCATCGCTTCCTCC
>JAHFIS010000119.1:0-2035 GCA_023246275.1 Candidatus Uhrbacteria bacterium | reverse complement strand
CGGAGACGGACGCGCGCTTCGTCCTCGCCAACAAGGAGGCGCTCAAGGCCAAACAGATGGCCCCGCTGAACGACCTCGGCACGGGCCCGGACGGCAAGCCCGTCGTCATCCGCAACGGCCGGTTCGGCCCGTACCTCACGGACGGGACCACGAACGTGTCCGTCCCGAAGAAGCTCGACCCGATGGAAATCACCCTCGACGCGGCGCTCGCCATGCTTGAGAAAAAGCGCACGTCGCCGCCGCGCGTCTTCCCAAAGAAAAAGTCGAAAACGTAGCGAGAAAAGAACCCGACGGGGTTCTTTTCATTTTCGACGATCTGTACTACCCTGGACGAATGCCCGACATGTCCCGCACCTACGACGAGCTGACGCGGCTGATCGCGTCCAGCTACGAGAACCCCGACCTCGGGCTGATTTCGCGCGCATACGAGATGGCCGAGGCCGCGCACCACGACGTCGTGCGGCTGACCGGCGACCCGTACATCGTCCATCCGCTGGCCGTGGCGTACAAGCTGGCGGAGATGGGATCGAACCTGAACGTGGTCGCGGCAGGGCTTCTGCACGACGTCGTCGAGGACTCGGACATCACGCTCGAGGAGGTATCGGCGAAGTTCGGGGAGGACATCGCGTCGCTCGTGGACTCGCTCACGAAGCTCAAGAAGGTAAAGTATTCGGGGACGGACCGCTACGCCGAGAACATGCGCAAGATGTTCCTGGCGATGGCCAGCGACGTGCGCGTGGTATTCATCAAGTTCGCCGACCGCCTGCACAACCTGAAGACGCTCTACGCCCAGCCGAAGCACAAGCAAGAGCGCATCGCCAGGGAGTCGCTCGAAATCTACGCGCCGATCGCGGGACGCCTCGGCATGAGCGAGTTCAAGGGAGAGATCGAGGACCTGTGCTTCGAATACCTGTACCCGCGCGACTATGAGCGCGTGCGCGACATGATCACGTCGAAGGTGCGCGAAAAGGGAGCCTACGTCTCGCGCATCATCGACCAGACGGAAAAATACCTCGCGGAGTCGGACATTTCGGACGCGGCCGTGCACGGACGGGTCAAGCGTCTGTACAGTCTGTTCAAAAAGCTTGGAAAGTACGACGACGACCTGTCGAAGGTGTACGACCTCATCGCCATCCGCGTCATCGTGCGGGACGTCGAGGAGTGCTACGGCGTCCTCGGGATTCTGCACCAAAAGTTCACGCCGATGCCGGGACGCATCAAGGACTACCTCGCGCAGCCGAAGCCGAACGGATACCAGAGCCTTCACACGACGGTATTCACCGAGAACGGCGAGATCGTGGAGTTCCAGATTCGCACCCAGGAGATGCACGAGCTGGCGGAGTTTGGCGTCGCCGCGCACTGGCGCTACAAGGAAGCCGGCATGTCGCCGCTGAAGAACCTGTACTGGATGGAGGAGCTTGCCAAGATCCAGAAGGAGCTGGCGGGCAAGAAGGACTTCATGGAGCAGCTCGAGATCATGAAGATCGACGTGTTCAAGGACCGCATCTTCGTCTTCACCCCGAACGGCGACGTCATCGACCTCCCCGAGAACGCCACGCCCGTCGACTTCGCGTACGCCATCCATACCGAGCTCGGCAACAAGTGCTCGGCCGCGCGCGTCAACGGCACCATGCGCAACCTGGACACCGCGCTCCGGTCGAACGACGTGGTCGAGATCATCACCGACAAGAACCGCCGAGGACCGAACCCGGACTGGATCAAGTTCGTAAAAACGCACCACGCCCGCTCAAAAATAAGGGACGCGGCCAAATCGACCGTGTCCGGGTGGCTCAAGGAAATGATTCGGAGGAAGTAGGGATTTAAACGTCGGAGAGGCGACCGAGGAGCTCGAGGAGCTCCTCTTTCGAATAGAAACTGATCGCGACCGTCCCCTTCCCGGCCTTCTCAGTGATCTCGACCTTGGTCCCGAAGATCTCGCGCAGACGGTTCTCGTGCGCCGCGATATTCGGATCCTTCGCCCCCTTCGTGCCTTCGGCCTTCGGCCTCCTCAACCCTATTCCCACCCGCTCTTCCA
>JAHFIS010000118.1:2408-3471 GCA_023246275.1 Candidatus Uhrbacteria bacterium | reverse complement strand
TAATGGGCTCACCTGCTCGGGATACAGCGCGTAGTACGCCTCGTCGACCACGTTCAGGTTTACCGCGGCCGAGACGGGCGCGCCGTTCTTGTCAGTGACGTGAACCGCGAGCGAAACGTCGTCGCCCGGCCTGTGCGTCGACGAATCCGGTGTCACCGAAACGTTCAGCTGCGACTGCGACGAGTCGTAGGAGATCGCAAACCCGGCCGATCCGTACCACCAGCCGTTCTGCCCGACCTGCTGGTACAGCCCATGGTCGAACAGGACGCCGTACACCGCCTCGTTCGGAAGGTCCTTCGCCTCGAAGCGGAATGAGTACGACGAACTCGGGGTCATTTCCGTCTCGCGGATTCCAAGGTGCGCTTGATAGTACAGGAAGTTGCTCCCGGCCGGCGCGGCGAACGGAAGGCTATGCTGGTAAACGGACAGGTGTACCTGATCGCCAACCTTGTATCCGGGAAAGTTCCAATTGTCCAGGGCCGTGCTCCCGTCGTCATTGTTGAACGACAGCGCGTTCGAGGAGTCGTAGCGCTCGAAGTCCTGGCGCTGCCAGACGTATTCCTGCTTCTTGTCCGTCCGCCCAAGCTCGTCCGTGGCCGACAGATCGACGCGGTAGTTCGCGAACGTGTTCTGTGCCGGGAACTGGTAGCGAACGATCCCGGCGGAGTCGGAAGAGAGAAGAGCCGTGGCGACATTCTTTTCCACGCGGTCATAATAATACTGCTTGACCGTTTCCTTCCGGACGAAGTCGTACGTCTGGCCGATCTCGCGCTGAACGTAGGTGATTTCCGTCACCGTCGCGTTTACGACCTGCCCCGCGCGCGTCGTCGGGCCGAAGACGAGCGGATCCTGCGAGTCGACGGCCTGCGTGTTGCGGACGGCCGCCTCGATCGTTCCGACGCCATTCTCAGAGTTCGTGTTATCGTACGACGTGTCGATGTACACCTTCGGCCCGAAAATGAGCACTGTGTTCCCGGATAGAATCTGGCCTTCCTCCGGTCGATTCGGGGTAACGGACATCCCGAGCGTCGTCGGATATTGAATGTCAGGGTTGTAATTCGTC
>JAHFIS010000118.1:0-2398 GCA_023246275.1 Candidatus Uhrbacteria bacterium | reverse complement strand
CCCGTGCGCGTTTCCGGCGGAATCGAGCGTCAGGGTCTGGTCGGACGAGCCGTCGGTCACGACGCGAACCTCCAGGCCGCTCACCGGGGTTCCCTCGAAGAACGCGCCGTGCACGGTGAATCCGATGGTATCCCCCGCAAACGCGGCGCGCGTGTCCGGCAGGATTGAAAGGGCGTATGCCGGCTTCACGTAATCGCTCACGTTGACGGAGCGCGTGGCGACGGTCTTGCCGTCCCAGATGATCTGCAGCTGGTAATAGCTTGGGTCGACATTTTTAATGTCGATCGTTCCCGAGAAGGTTCCATTGGAGGTCACGTCAGCGTCGACCTTGGCAAACCCGACGTCGGCGGTCACCTTGGTTGGTCGCGCCTTGTCGTCGCGCCGCTCGACGTATCCCCAAAAATGCATCGTATCCGTCGGCTTGTACGTGGGCCGGTCGGTGTACAGGTACGTCCAGTTTCCCTGGGAGACGTTGTCCACGTTGCGAACCGCCCCGCCGCCGTCGAACGGCATGAACACGGTCTGATTGCCGGACCGGACGTCCACGTACGATCCCTGCCCTTCCGACGTCGGCACGGACCCGAGGCCCTGCGCGTCGGTCGTGCCGCGCTCGTCGCTTCCAAGAAACCCGACGGTCGCCCCCTGCACCGGCTTGCCCGAGACCGCGTCGTTCACCCAGAACAGCGTCTTGTTCGTGGCGCGCGAGACGTAGCTCGTCAGGTCGCTCGACACGACGAAGACATAGGCCCGGACGCCCGCCTCCGTGATGTCCGCGACGTAGAATCCGTCCGGAACGGTCGCCGGAAACACCGCGAAGCTCTGGCCGTTGTCGTCGGTCACCTGCGCGTCGAACTCCTGCGCGGGCTTCTGGTTTTTCGTGTCGTAAAAATCGTCTGCCGTCGTCGTGGCGCGCCAGGCAGCCTGCTGCGCGGTGACCCCCGCGACAAACGCGTCCTTGGACGCGTAGCGGAACAGCTTCACGTGCGGCGGCGTCGGAGTTCCCGGCGCGTTGTCGGCCGGGCCATAGTAAAACGGCATCGCGACGGTCTGCGACGGGGTCACGTTCACGAACCGGTTCTGCACGTCGAACGTCGTCCCGCGCTCGCCGACCGCCGCGGTCTCGAACACGAACGTCACGTCCTCGCCAAGCGTCTCGCTCGATCCGACGAGCGGAAGCGTCCCCTTGAGCGTCACGGTGTACGCGGTCAGCGGCTCAAGTTTCTCTGGGACGAACACGAACGTGCGGCGCGACGACTCGACATGCCCGGCAACGGCCGGTTCGATCGAAAACGCCTTCTGGAACTCGGCCTTGTCGATATTCTCGTAGTTGAACGTGAACTCAATTCCCGCGTCGAGCGGTACGCCCGTCGCCCTGTCGCCCGGGATCATTCCCGTTACCTGAAAGTCTCCCTTCACCTGGAACGCCCAGTTGTAATCGCGCGTCGCCGTCTGCCCGTCGGGCCAGGTCGTGGTCGTCGGCAGCGCGAACTTCACGATCTCCTCGGACGCGAGCGGCTTGTCGAACGCGATTTTTAAAGTCCGATCGTTCACCTGCGAGACGACCACCCCTGACCCCTCCTGCCTATCAGGAGGGGAAACGCGCTTGACCACGAGCAGCTTCTCAATGTCCGCCGCGATGACCGGATCCCGGCTGGTCAACAAAAACGCCGAATCTGCCGCGACTCCCGCGGAGTCGGACGATTCGGGAGCAAGGGTGAACTGATCCATCGCGAACGCGGTTTTCACGCCATAAAATGGCTGGAAAATCAGGACCGCGATGACGATGACGGCGAGGACCGGCGACAGGACGGCAAGGGACTTCCAGGCGAACAGATCGTAAAAGCGCTGCGACATACGGGCAGGCGCCGCGATGGCGTCGCGCAGGCGCAAGCGAAGCGCCTCCTTGAAACCTGGCCGCGGCGTAACGTCAATGGAATTAGCACGACGGCCCAAATCAGCCGACAGCTTCTCCAACGGATCGATTTGATTTTCGTTACTCATACGTCGCGCATCGTTTCAGAGCCCGGTGCAAAATCACACCGACGTTTCCCGGCGTCACCTTCAGCGCCTTCGCGATTTCGCCGTTGTCGCACTCGCCGTAGAACTTCATCGTCACCGCGATCCGGTCTCGCTCGGGCAGCTGTTCGAGCATTCCTTCCAATTTTTTCCCGAGAATCTCATTGTCAATCTCGTCCTGCGGCCGAGGCACGGTCGACGCGACGTCGTGCTTCGTCTCATCGAACTCGTCCGCCGGCTTCTTCGTGCGGTGGTGGTCGGTAATCCGGTTCGTCGCGATCCGATAGATCCACGCCGAGAACGACGTCTTCCACACGAACGACATCCGGTGCGTGAACGCCTTCATGAACACGTCGGACACAAGGTCCTCCGCGGTCTGAGC
>JAHFIS010000014.1 GCA_023246275.1 Candidatus Uhrbacteria bacterium | reverse complement strand
GCCCTGTTCGAACGGTCGGGCTTCTCGCTCGCGCCGATCGCGATTCCGACCTCGCCGGCGATCCCCCAGGATCTCCCTGAGCGAAGTCGAAGGGCCGACGTCCCGATACCACGGCCCCTCCCGATCACCGTCGACCCGCGCGACTGAACGCTGTCGGCCTCCGCCTGAGGCCGATTTTTTATTGCCGGAACGGCCACCCCGACATCGGCGGATCTATGATGACCTTGGCAAATACCAGGCTGCGCGGAACGTCCTTGGTGTGATGCTGATTGACGATCGTGATGACGTCGGGATACGCCCCGTCCGTCGACTGGCCAAAGGCGTCCTGGATGTCGACGGTGACCGTGCGGTCGTCGGCACGGACGATGACTCCGTAATCGGTATCGTCGGCGAACGGCTTTCGCGTTCCGAACATCACGATGTCCCCCTCGTGCAATCCGCCAAGAAGCCGGTAATCGAGCACGTCGTGGTGGAACGGTCCGCCCGTTGCGTCTCCGGGAGTCACCAGACCCGGAACGACCGGACCGGAAAATCCAGACGGCTCCGCGACGAGCCGGATGACGGGCACCCACAGGGCGAGCGGCACGCCAACCGCGCCGATCGTCAGGATCGCCGAGAGAAGCAGGCGCCTGGCCAGGCGCGCCTTGGGTTCCAGCAGGAATCCGATCGTCTGGAACGGCAGCAAGACGGTCGCCAGCATCCGACCGTGGAACGTATACGACCGCGTCCAGTTCCATGCCCAGGCCGTCGCGCTTGCGACGAACGCGACGAAGACGCAGAAGATTGCGGCATACTCGAGTCGCGGGGAAAGCCAGACCGGAATCATCCCGGCGAACGTCACGATGAGCCAGACGAGTGCCAGCTTCCAAAAGGCCAGGCGACCTTCGTGGACGGCCGGCTTAAACTCCAGTTGCTCGCGACGGACGGCCGTCCACCCGGCAACGACGCTCGCGACGAGAACGACCTCGAGAAACAGGACGGCGTGCGCAAGGGCAACCGACCGAAATCCGACGGAAAACCGCGACACCAGAAACAGGAACGCCACAAGGCCGGCCCAGGTTGCCGTAAGCGCACGCTGATAGGCGACAGACAGGATGGCCGCCTCGCGCTCGTCGGCGGGATGGCGGGAGAACCAGAGGAAATGTTTGAGCATACGATAAATTTAGCGAAGGAAGTCTTCCGAAAGAAACCGGTCCGCGAGCCCAGCCAGCGGCGGGTAAACGATAACCTTGGAAATTCCCGCGTCAGCGTTGACGCAGAACGATTCGGTCTCCGTTGTTCGCTGTTTGTACGTTGTCATGCAGACGTCAACGTCACTAACCGACCGAACGGTCCCGTAAACGGGATCAAGTCCGACGACGAACGTGGCAAGGTCTCCCTCATGCAGCCCGCCGACCTTCCTCGGGTCCAGGATCGTCCGATGGAATTCCGTCGACTGATATCCGGGAGCAACCGGCCCGACGAATCCCGACGGGACGGAGACGAAGGAAAAGAAAGCCACGGAGGCGGTCGCTGCCACCGAGGCGATGACGCTGGGAATGACCACCGCGACAACCACGCGCTTCCAGGTCGCGATCCTGTCGTACCGGAGCCACGCGAGTACGGAGATTGGAGCCAACACGACGCCAAGGACGCGGCCGTGCATCGTATACGGCTTCGTCCACGACCATGCCGTCGCCGCAAACGCGACGTATGATCCGAGAAACGCGAGGGCGACTGCCACAAACAAAAGCCCGGGATCATACCAGACGGCGAGCATCGCCGCCGCAAGCAGGGCGAATGTCGCGATCACTGGCACGAACATCGCGGGACGCCGCTCGACGCGCACGGCCTTGAACACAAGATCCTCGTTCGCAAGCGTTTTCTGTCCGGCAATGACGCTGAGCGCGACGAGCAGCTCGATCGCCTGGCCAAGGGCGGCGAACGAGATCGTCTCAAATGCGGGGATCACGGCGGTAACGAAGAGACCCCCGACGAGACCGGCCCACAATACGGTCATCGCGCGGCGGTACGCGATCGAGAGGATGAGCGCCTCCCGCTCATCGGCGGGCTCACAGGCAAACCAGAGAATGTTCTTGAGCATATCGTTAGTTGATGAATGAGAAAACGTCCTCGATCGGCACGCCGAACAGCTTTGAGCAACGCCATGCCAGCTCAAGCGACGGCTGGTACTTCGCCTGTTCGAGCGCAATGATCGTCTGGCGCGTGACGCCAAGCCTTTGGGCAAGCTCCTCCTGAGTAATGTCGAGCCTTTGGCGATAATCCTTCAGTTTTGATTGGATTTCGGACATGGCCGTATGTAAAAGATATCTTACATTCACAATGTATAACATGTTTTACATTGTGTCAAGGGGGTTGAGAAAAAGAAAAATGAGACCCGTTCAGGTCTCGAGAGCGGCCATCACGACCGGTGCTTCTGCTACAAAATATCGCGGCCGCACGTGCAGGATGATCGTGATCGCGACAGCGGTTCCGCCCATCCAGCCGTTGAGGACGACGTCCTCGAACTCCCACCCGGGAGCAGCCATGGCGTTCGCGGCGAAGGCGACGATGGAGATTGCCCAGGCCGTCTTGTCCTCGTTCCACGGACGGTTCCATGCCTTCTCGTATACGACGAACGTCGCGAACGCGTCCGCGATCATCTGCACGGCAAAGATCGGACGCGTCGCCGTCTCACCCGGCAAAAACAGCGCGAGGACGACCCAGGCTGGAACGCTCAGGACCGCGATGACGACGGCGCGACGATCCCACTTGGTCAGCGCCCCGCCCTCGCCGTAGCGAAGAGAGCTGTGCGCGATCCATCCGCAGAAGAACGTGTTGATCGCGTTGAGCGGCCAGTTCTTCCCGCCCGACAGGATGTACGACGGAAAGATCAGCAGCCCAAGAAAGAACCAGATCCAGTAGCTCGACCGCGACGGCTTCGACTTCCCCGCCCAAATCGTCCGCAGGTAGTAGCCGGACGATCCCACGGCAAGAACGCACGCGATACAAAGAAACGCGAAATGACGGTCCAAAGGAACTCCGATGAACGCGGATCGTACGCGAAAAATGGAATCGTGTCAATCGTCGCTGCCCAAACAAAACGGTCCGACGTACGTCGGACCGTTTTGGTGCGCGCGGAGGGATTTGAACCCCCGACCAAGTGGTTAAGAGCCACCTGCTCTACCCCTGAGCTACGCGCGCATGGCGTATTTCATTCGGGATAAATGTGCCAGAAGTATGCCAGGACGGTTGACCCCTGTCAAGAAAACGGATATGATCCGTCGCAGGCGGACGTAGCTCAGCTGGATAGAGTGCCTGGCTTCGAACCAGGATGTCGGGGGTTCGAGTCCCTCCGTCCGCACCAAAAATCACCCAGAGATATCTGGGTGATTTTTCTATCAATCATTTACCATCCCTTCTTCTTCACACCGGCCGCGGCGGCCGCCACTTGCGCCTCCTGCTTGCTCGTTCCGGTTCCGACCGCCACCTGCTCCTTGTCGAGATAGATTCCGACTTGGAAGATCTTCGCATGGTCCGGGCCCTCTTCGGAAAGCACGCGGTAGCTCGGAGTGATGCCGGTCTTTTCCTGGGCGGCCTCCTGGAACCGGCTCTTCGGATCGACGTACGAGCGGTCCTCGAGGATGCTCGGCAGCTTCGACACGACGGTCCGCAGGATGAACTGCTTGGCCTCCTCCAAGCCGCGATCGAGATAGATCGCGCCGATGATCGCCTCGAAGGCGTTGGCGAGGATGTAACGGCGAGCCTTGGACTTGGCGTCCTTGGATTCGCCGCGGGAGAGATAGAGATAATCGTCGACCCCGAGCGACTCGCAGATGCCCGACATCATGTCCGCGTTCACGAGGCTCGCCCGCCAGTTGGTGAGGTCGCCTTCCGGGTTCTCATAGTTGTGATACAGGTGCTCGGTGACCACGAGCTCGACGACCGCGTCGCCCAAAAACTCGAGGCGCTCGTTATGGCCGAGCGCGAAGTCGGGATGTTCGTTCAGATACGACCGGTGAACAAGCGCCTGGCGCAGCGTGTCCTTGTTCAGAAACGACACGCCGAGCGTTTGTTCGAGCTTCTCAATTGGTGGCATAGGCTATGCGGGTTCTTCCTTTTTCTTAGGGACGATCTTGTCCGCCTCCTTCAGCTCGTTCTTCGCGACCATGTCCTTGTAAATTGCGCCGAGCACGCCGTTCACGAAGCGGCCGGACGCTTCCCCGCCGAAACTCTTGGCAAGCTCGATCGCCTCGTTGATGGCCACCTTGCTCGGAACGGTTTCCGAAAACTTCAGCTCGTAGCAGCCGAGGCGCAGGATGTTGCGGTCGATGATGGTGATCGCGTCGAGCGGCCAGTCGGGCGCGAACTTGGTGATGATTCCGTCGATGGCCGGACGGTTTTGAAGCGTTCCGTCCACCAAGCTTTCGACGAACCCGCCATCGTCGAAGTCCGGCGCAAACTCGGAGCGATTGAAGGCAATCACCTCGGGAAGGCGCGCGTCGTCCTGACCAAGGAAGTCCCACTGGTACAAGGATTGCATGGCGATGGTTCGGGCCAGGTGGCGGTTGGACATATCGTGAAAGGGCTAAAAGGGCGAATGGGACTAAAGTGGCTAAGTGGATGTTACCACAAAAGGCACGGCTATCGCCATGCCTTTTTCAAAATTATGCGTGGTCGTGGCCGGTGTGGTCCTCGTGGTCGTGGGCTTCGGCGACCTTCGCCACCTTTGCCTCTTTGGGCTCCTTAGCCACCTTCGCCTTCTTCACGGCGGCCACCGGGCGCTTGGCCGCGATGCGCTTGGCGACGCGGAGAGAGTCGCGGGTCTTGTCGACGACCGTGCGGCCCTTGTAAAACCCGCAGGTCTTGCACGCGCGATGCGGCAAAATCGGCTGCTTGCACTTGTCGCACACGCCGGAAACCGACTTCGCGAGCGCAAAGTGGGAGGCGCGTCGGCGCTTGTGGGAGGATGTACGACGATGTCCGGGAAGGCCCATATTCTTGAGGAAAACTCGAAGATCGAAAACCGAAATTCGAAGGTAAATAGGATTAAAGATCAGCAGGACTATAACAAACGCCAGGAAAACGGTCAAGGAGAGCGGCCGGGCGAATGAAAAACGCCTGACGGGGTCAGGCGGCGACGACAAGCGAGCATGGATTTCCTGCCGTGAGGCGATGGGCCTCCGTGAGCAGGAAAACGTTCGCCGGCATCAGAATGTCGAGCAGGACGCGGACGCGACGGTTGTATGCCTTGCCGGAGATCGATCCCCGACGGACCTGCTGAAGGAACCGGTTGTATCCGGAATCCAGGTCCCGAACGATCTCGAGCGTCTCGTGAATCGCCGCGAACTCATTGGAGGCGAGCACCCGGCGAACGACGGCGTACTTGCCGTCGTCCCGAAGCGTACCGTCACGCCAGAGCAGAAGCCACCTGGCGACGTTGACGTAGACGTGGGCGGGACGCACGGACTGGGCGTACCACTGTTCCAGCTGTCGTCCGAGCCAGCCGCTGGAACGCCGCGCATTGGCGAACTGACGGTGCTGCCGGCGGACCTTTCCCAGGTATCGCTGGATCTTGTGGCTCATCTCCGACCGCACGTCGTACGGAAAGAGAGCACGGTAGTAGCGTTCCGGCTCGCCGACCAGCAGGCCGGCGGTACGCATCCGCTCCCAGGTCTGGAGGAATGACGGGCCGTACCGGTCCGTCTGCGCCGCGGCGTCCACCGAGTGGATGCTCGCATGCAGCGAGATGTGCGCGGCCCGCGCCTGGTCGTCGAGACGACGAAGCATCTGGCTCACGCGGTTTCGCTCCGCGGTCTCATACACCAGGAACAGGTCCATGTCGCTGCGGACGCTGACGTCCCCGCGCACCGACGAGCCGTACACCGATCCGGCGACGATCGCCGGAGAGGCGGCGCGAAGCTCCGCCGTGATGGCATCGCGCAGAACCGCGAACGCGGACAGGGTCGGAATCGCGCCACGCCGGACGCGGTCCAGAGAATAGAGAAATCCCATGGTCGCCTCCTTGGCTGTTTTGGCACCTCCTCACGACAACGGGTGGATTGAGCGGAAAGAACGGTGAGGTAGAATCACCGTACCGGGATCGGACGAAGGCGTCAAGCAAACAGACGCTCGCAGATCGGAAGCACGTCGCCGCTCAGCATCTCGACGCGCCTCGCGTGGCGCTCGTAGATCGGGACGCTCTCGTCATTGCGGTACAGAATCGAACGCGCCTCGATCCAGGTCATGTGGAACAGGCTGATGGCGTACATCCGCGCCCCGGCATGGAACTCGTCGAACGCGATCGGCCATTCCGCGCGGTAGGCCCGAAGCATGGAACGGGCATGCTCGAAGTTCTCGTCGTTCCAACCGCCGTCGAAGCAGGTCAGAAACAGGCTGCGCGCAAGCTCATACGAGGACGGTCCGACGCACGTCTTCTCAAAGTCGAAAATGTGGGTGATTTCGCCCGCCGCGTCCACGAACACGTTTTGGTAGATGAAGTCGCCGTGGAGAAGGCAGTCGAACGCGAGCCCGAAATCCGAGACGGTCGCCTCGTTTCGTTCCACCAGACGCGACTTCAGCCGAAGCACATCGAGCATGCGGCGCTCCAAGGCCGTCAGGCTGGCCCTGGAAAGCAGCTCCTTCTCCAGCTCCACGAATTCCATGGCAAATCCGCGGCGGTCCCACGCGTGGAGAGAGTGGTGGTACGAGCCGGGCAGGTCGTGCCCCGCCGCGTGCAGCCGTCCGAGCATCGCTCCGAGCGACGCGAACACCTTCGGGGGCATGGTTTCGGGCGACGGCAGGATTCCTTCGACGAACGGAAACAGGCTGTACCAGTTGCCGTCGATCCAGAAGGCGTCGCGCCCGTACGCGTCGCGCACGGGAAGGATGACGGGAAGCCCCTTGAGCGCGAAGAATTCCTCCGAGTCCTTCACCTCGTACACCCCCGCGCTCATCCGGTTGCGGTACTGCTTGAGAAAGAAGACCCCCTCCCCGGCCTCTACCCGAAAATTTTGGCTCATGTACCCCCCGTGCACCAAGGAAACGCCCCGAATGTCTCCGAGACGGAAAAAGCTCCCGAGCTTCTCGTGGAGGCGCGGCCAGTCGATCGGTTGGTGAAGTTCCAGCTTGGGCATATCAGAACGGCCCGACGCATGGTCGGGCCGTTTATACTACACAATTACCGAGGTGGCCACCGTGTCGTTCTCCTTCTTGAACCGCATGATGCGCACGCCCTGGGTGGCGCGTCCGAGCACGGAGATCGACGCGAGGCTGGAGCGGACCACCTGTCCGGCTTCCGAGACCACGAGCAGGTCGCGGTCGTCCTTGGCATTCATGATGAACCCGGCCACGATCTGGCCCGTCTTCTTCGTGACGGCGGCGGCCTTGATGCCCGAGCCGCCTCGGCCCTGAAGCTTGAACTCGGTGATGTCCGAGCGCTTCCCGTAGCCGTTCATCATGACGATGAGCAGGTGCAGCAGGCCGGCCTTCTTTGCGCTCCCCTCCTCGACGATGTCCATTCCGACGATGGTATCCGACCCCTTCAGCTTCATTCCGCGCACGCCGGCGGCCACGCGGCCCATGCTGCGCACGGACTTCTCGCTGAACCGGATCGCCTGCCCCGCCTCGGACACAAGCACGATCTCGTCCTTCCCGGTGGTCGGGCGGACCCACTGCAGATTGTCGTTGTCCTTGAGCTTGATGGCGATAAGGCCGTTCGAGCGCACGTTATCGAATTCCGACAGGTCGGTCTTCTTGATCGTTCCCTTCGTGGTCACCATCAGGAGGTGCTTGAACGATTCCATGTCGTCCATCGACAGGGTCGCGGTGACGTTCTCGCCCGGCGCGAGCGACAGGAAGTTCACGAGCGCCTGGCCCTTGGCCGTGCGGCTCGCCGCCTCCGGGACGTCGTACGCCTTCATCTGGAACACGCGGCCGCGGCTGCTGAAGAACAGCAGGTCCTTGTGCGTCGTGGTAGTGAACACCTGGTCGATTACGTCCTCGTCCTTCGTCGTAATTCCGGCGACGCCCTTCCCTCCGCGCTGCTGCGTCTTGAACGTGTCCGGCGGGATGCGCTTGATGTAGCCGTCGCGCGTGATCATGAGCATCGTGGCGACGTCCGGAATGACGTCCTCCATCGAGAATTCCTTCACCCCGCCCGAGATGATCTGCGTGCGGCGCGGAGTGGCGTACTTGGCGCGGAGGTCCTTTACCTCCACCGCGATGACCGAGAGCATCTTCTTTTCGGATTTCAAGATCGCCTCCAGCTCCTTGATGAGCTTCATCTTCTCGTCGTATTCCTGCTCGATCTTGATGCGCTCCAGGTTCGCCAGCTGCTGCAGGCGCATCTCGAGGATCGCGGTGGCCTGCAAATCCGACAGCCGGAACTGCTTCATCAAATTGACCTTGGCCTCGTCCTTGTCCGCCGATTTCTTGATCGTGGCGATGATCTTGTCGATGCTCTCGAGCGCGATCCGCAATCCTTCCAAGATATGAGCGCGGTCGAGCGCCTTCGTGAGCTCGTACTGGGTGCGGCGCTTTACCACCTCGCGACGGTGCTTGAGGTATTCCTCGAGCATCATCTTGAGAGAAAGAACTCGCGGCTGGATCCCGTCCACGAGGGCGAGCACGTTGTAATGGAAGCTTTCCTGAAGCTGAGTGGTTTGGTACAGGCGGTTGAGCACCTTCTTCGGGTACGCGTCCTTCTTGAGCTCGATCACGATGCGGACGCCGTCCTTGTTGGACTCGTCGCGAAGGTCGCGGATCCCCTCGATCTTCTTCTCGCGGACGTTGTCGGCGATGCGCTCGAGAAGCGTGGACTTGTTCACCTGGTACGGGATCTCGTGGACCAAGATGGAGAAGTTCCCCTTCTTGTCCTCCACGATCTCGGTCTTCGCGCGGACGACGATGCCGCCCTTCCCCGTGGCATAGGCCTGCTTCAGGTCCTTCGCGCCATACACGATGGCACCGGTCGGAAAGTCCGGGCCCTTCACGAACGCGGTCAGGTCGTCGGACGTCGCGTCCGGGTTCTCGATGAGGTGCTGGATCGCGTCGCACACCTCGCCGAGGTTGTGCGGCGGGATGTTGGACGCCATGCCCACCGCGATGCCGACCGTGCCGTTGATAAGCAGGTTCGGAAGCTTCGCCGGAAGAACCTTCGGCTCCTTGTGGGTCCCGTCGAAGTTGGGGATGAAGTCGACCGTTTCCTTCTCAATGTCCAAAAGCAGTTCCTCCGAGATGCCCGCGAGCTTGGCCTCCGTGTAGCGGTAGGCAGCCGCGCGGTCGCCGTCGAGGGAGCCGAAGTTTCCCTGGCCCTTGATGAGCGGGTCGCGCAGCGAGAAATCCTGCGCCATGCGCACGAGCGACTCGTACACGGCGCTGTCGCCGTGCGGGTGGTACTTTCCGAGCACGTCTCCGACCACGGTGGCGCACTTCTTGAACTTGGCGCTCGAGCGGAGCCCGGTCTGCCACATGGAATACAAAATGCGACGGTGAACCGGCTTCAGCCCGTCGCGGACGTCCGGCAGCGCGCGCCCCACGATGACGCTCATGGCGTAGTCGAGGTAGCTCGTGTTCATTTCCTCGACGATCGAGCGGTTCTCGATCTTGCCGAGCATGTTGTCTTCCAGCGCCGGCTCAATTTTTTGGTTCTTGCCCATACGTTTCAACGTCATTTTTCATCAGCTGCGCGACGGCGTCGACCGTCGACACGTTCGTCTCGTTCTCCTTTTTTGCCCCGTCGGCCGCGCCCGTCACGAGCGTCTTCATCCCCTCCTTTACCGCCGCGACCGCCGCGGGGTCCGGCATCGACTGCCGGCGTACCTCTCCGGCCGTGTTCGACACGTCCGAC
>JAHFIS010000117.1 GCA_023246275.1 Candidatus Uhrbacteria bacterium | reverse complement strand
GATGTTCGAGACGTTTCGCCTGGAGCGCCCGGAGCTTTCGATGGCCGAAGTCCAGCGCCAGTTCTACATGACCTACGGAATCGACGTCCATTACGCCGGCCACGACCGCGCCATCCACTCGCCGGTCTACCGTGCCCTCCTCGATCGCGTCGCCCTCCGCCGTCGCCTCCCGCCGCGCGACGTCGACCTCCTTGAGACCCTCATCGCGCATCACGTCGACCCCATCGCCGACTTCGGATCGTCGAATCCCTCGGCGATCCTTCGCTATCATGCGCTCGCCGCGAAGCATGGCTACGACGCGGACGATTTCGTCGACCTGTTGCAGGGGTGCCTCTTCCTTGATACGGTCTGCGGAAGCCGATACCGCGACGCCGGCCGCGTCAAGAACGATCCGTCGATCCTGGTTAATTTCTTCCGCTCCGAGCACGATTTCGCCCCGTGGCGCCGCGCCGAAAAGGAGCGCGTACGCGAGGACAAGAAGAAGCGCGCGCGGAACGTCCTGTTCCGCGAGGCGGGCCTCGACGGCCTCGGACTCATGGATCTCCTCCGCATGGAACCGGGCCCGAAGTTTGGCGCGACCCTCGCAAAGATCCAGTCCGCGATCAACGAAGGCACGGAGGTTCCGAAGTTCACGAAGGCTATCGACGAACAGGTCGAACGACGCATCGACGCCTACTTCAAACTTGCGTTCCCCTCCGGCGAATAACCTAAGATCCTCTCGACCCCCCAAGCTCTCTCGCTATGATCGCAAAGCTCACCGGCACCATCTCCTACCACGGCGCCGGCTTCGTCGTCGTCGACGCGCACGACATCGGGTACAAGGTCAACGTGCCGGACGACGCGATCGCCGGGCTTTCGGGGACCCGGACGTTCTTCACGCACGAGGTTCAGCGCGACGATTCGCGCGAGCTGTTCGGGTTCCTGTCCATGGAGGCGCTCGAGCTGTTCTGGCAGCTGACGAGCGTGTCGGGCGTGGGGCCGAAGAGCGGGCAGAAGATCGTGTACTCGGCGTCGGTGCGCGAGGTGACGGAGCGGATCATGAAGGGCGACGTGGCCTTTTTCAAGGCGGTCCCGGGCGTCGGCATGAAGACCGCGCAGAAGATCATCCTCGAGCTCAAGGGCGAGCTGAAGGACGCCCCGACCGAGGCGTCGTCGATCGACCCGGACGCGCTCGAGGCACTCGTAGGCCTCGGCTATCCGCGCAAGCAGGCCGAGGAGGTGCTTGCGATGATCGACGCGACGTCGAGCGAGGACCGCGTAAAGAAGGCATTGAAAATGATGGGCCGCTAATATGACGTCCGGCGCGTTTCTCCAATCGAAGCAATGGGGCGACTTCCAACGGACCACCGGCCGGGAAGTCGTTTTTGTCGAAGGCATGGGCCTGTTCGTCGTGAACGCGCTGCCGTTCGGTTGGAAGTATGCGTTCTGCCCGAAGGGACCGACGACGGCCGTCTCGACGGAAACGCTGCGAACCGTCGCGCATGATCTCGGTGTCGTCTTTTTGCGCGTTGAGCCAAACTACAAACTACCAACTACAAACTACATACAAACCTTTGAGGTTTCCCCCTCTCATACCCTCGTTACCGACCTCAGAAAGTCCGAGGACGACCTCCTCGCCGCGATGCACGAGAAGACGAGATATAACGTACGCCTCGCCGAGCGCAAGGGCGTGACGATATCGATCGGAAAGGACTCGATCGACGACGTCTGGCCTCTTTTCGAGCAGACTGCCTCGCGCGGACAGTTCCGACTCCATCCGAAGTCCTACTACCAGAAGATGCTCGCCTCGGGCGTCGTCTTCATCGCGACCGCAAAGGTCGGGGACCAGATCGTCGCGGCCAACCTCATGGTCGACTTCGACGGGACGCGGACGTACCTCCACGGCGCGTCGGGCGAGACGCACCGCAACGTCATGGCTCCGTTCCTCCTGCACTGGGAGCTGATCAAGGACGCGAAGCGGAAGGGAATCGTCGCCTACGACTGGTGGGGCGTCGCGCCTGATGGGGCCGACGAGTCGCATCCGTGGAACGGGATCACGCGGTTTAAGCTCGGATTCGGTGGAAACCGCATCGACAGTCCCGGTACGTTCGATTTTGTCGCGCGTCCATTGGCCTACGCGATATACCGAGTTATGCGCGCTATTCGACGAAAAGCCCGTATTTCTTGACAAAAGTCAAAAAAACGGGTATCTTGGGTCAATCCATGATACCCATGGACGGAGGCAGAATGCTCGTTCTCGAATCCATCCTCAGTTGGTTTCGCACCCCCAAGACCCAGCGGGAGATTCTTCCCATGGTGCTTGGGGATCTCGCCGTCCGCTCGGCAGAGTCGCCCTACGGGATCGCCCTCGACATCGACGCGGACCTGTCCGCGGTCGAGGAGGCGGTCCTGAGGCTGGAATCCCAGGGAATCATCCAGCGATCCTCCAGGCAGATCATCGTCCCGGACGACGGCGAGGAAATCCCGCGCGTCTACGTCCGCTACGAGCTCGCCGGATCGCCGGCATGATCGCGGCCCTTCTCGACGCGATCGACCGCCTCGGATCCGCGACCGTGGAAGATCTCGTCGCCGCGCTCGGCCACGACGTCGTCCAGGTCCGACACCTCATCCACGAGGTCCTCGACCAGGGCCTCGTCCGCGTCCTCCCGGAGCGCCCCGACGCCTACGCCGTCGTCCGCTCGCTCCGCCCCTCGCCGCCGCCCTAGTCTCCGGGCGGTATTTTTTTATGCGAAGCAAAAAGACCGTCGCGAGACAGTCCCCTTGTGGTGCGTCCGACACGATTCGAACGTGTGGCCTTCTCCTTCGGAGGGAGACGCTCCCCGCCCGAACGGCCGAACGGAGGAAGCCTTTCCGCCGTTCGGTCGGGCGGGTATCCAGCTGAGTCGAATTCAAAAGGACCGTCGCGGGACAGTCCTTCTGTGGTGCGCCTGACGCGATTCGAACGCATGACCCCTTCCTTCGGAGGGAAGTGCTCTATCCAGCTGAGCTACAGGCGCGTGTTTCCAATATCGACTTCAGAAATTTTCTTCCAGCTGCAGACTTCAGGCATTTCTCTCTGATTCGTGCGCTAGGAGCGTCTAGACATTCTTCCGTGTATACGACTACAAATTCTTTCATTCGACTTGTCGTCCTTGTTTTTCCAGCCTGATGTTCCTTCAATCTGCGTTCGAGATCGGATGTCATGCCCTTGTAGAGCTTTCCATCCGTATCTTGCAATACGTACACAGTGAACATATCCGCCATGATCTTACCCGCCCCGATCCCTCCCGTCAATCGTTGACGATCGGCGCGATCTCCCGTAGTCTCTTTCTCACGGAGGTTCGCATGGAACCAGAGGTGCTCGGCGTCGACATCGGCATGGTGCTCATCGGGGAGCGGGACCTGAGCGTGGACGCGGACGATCCCATGTTTCCGGCGGTATATGCCGCCCGCGTGGAAGTTGACGGCGCGATCGACGCGGTCGGGAGACTGGCGCGGGAGCGGTT
>JAHFIS010000013.1 GCA_023246275.1 Candidatus Uhrbacteria bacterium | reverse complement strand
CAGTGGGTCGCGGTCTCCGTCGCGATCGCGTGGTCGCGCGCCATCGCGACGATCGTATGCGGGAGGCTGTACTCGGTCTTGCCATGGACGGTGACGGTCTCGAGCGAATGGTCGAAGAACGTCTTGTCGAGCACGTACGCTCCGCAGACGCGGAGCCTCGGCGCGACGGTCGAGTCGCTTCGGATCCCGACGAACAGGCCGGCGCCGTCGACGACCGCGGTCGAACCCGCCGTGTCGTCCGTCGGCGCGACGAGGACCGCGAGGCCGTGTCGCGCGAGACGTTCGAGATCGTCGCGCCCGTACAGGTCGTCGCCGTTCACGACGAGAAATTTCCGGCGCAGCTCGTCCTTCAGGAGTCGCAGCGCGCTCCCGGTCCCGTCGAGCGGATCCTGCGTGACGTAGCGGACCGTCTTCCCGTCGAACGCGTCGCCGATCGCCGCGCGAATCCGATCGCCGAGGTAGCCGACGACGACGAAGATCTCGTCGACCGTCGCGGGCAGGGACTTGAGAATGTGAAAAACAAGCGGCGTGCCGCACACGTCCACGAGCGCCTTCGGGACCGATTCGGTGATCGGACGCAATCGCAGTCCTTTTCCAGCCGCCAGGATGACCGCCTGCATATCAGTCGTCGGTGTCGTTTTCCAGGAACGCGTCGTTCAGCTCCGCGGTCTTGAGCGCGTTCACGATCTCGTCGATGTCGCCTTCCATGATCTTCGGCAGGTTGTGGAAGTTCTGGCCGATGCGATGGTCGGTGAGGCGGTCCTGCGGGAAGTTGTACGTGCGAATCTTCTCGGACCGGTTGCCGTGCCCGATCTGGCCGCGCACCTTGTCCTCGCGTTCCTTGCGGATGCGCTCCTGCTCGAACGCGAACAGGCGGGCGCGCAAAACCGTCATGGCGCGCTCCTTGTTCTGCGTCTGGCTGCGCTCGTCCTGGCACTGCACCATGATTCCCGTGGGGATGTGGATGATGCGGATGGCGGAGTACGTGGTGTTCACGCTCTGTCCTCCCGCGCCGCTCGACGTCATCGTGTCGACGCGCAAGTCCTTCGGGTCGATCTTCACGTCCACCTCCTCGGCCTCCGGCATGATCGCGACCGTCACCGTGCTCGTGTGCACGCGGCCGGCCTTCTCGGTTTCCGGGACGCGCTGGACGCGGTGGACGCCGCTCTCGTACTTCATGCGGCTGTAGACGTTCTTTCCCTCCATCGAAAAGATAACCTCCTTGAACCCGCCGAGGTCGTTGCGGCTCGACGAGATGAGGTGGATCTTCCATCCCTGCGCGTCGGAGAATCGCGTGTACATACGGAACAGCTCGCCCGCGAAATGCGCGGACTCGTCGCCGCCGGCGCCCGCGCGAATTTCCACGATCGTGTTTTTCTTGTCGAGCGGGTCCGGCGGAACGAGCGCCAGCGTGAAGTCCTCCTCCAGCTTGGGGAGGCGGCCCTTCACGAGCGCGATCTCGTCGAGCGCCATCTGCCGCATGTCCGGGTCGGCCTCGTTCGCAAGCGCCGATTCCGCGCTCTTCAGGTCCGCGACGGCCTTCGCGTACTGCTCGCCGATGGCCACGGTCTCGCACACGTCGCCGAACTCCGTGTTCACCTCGCGCAACCTCGCCGTATTAGAAAGAACGCTCGAGTCACTCAGCAGTGTCTCGAGCTCTTTCTGACGCGACTTCACCTTTGTGAGCTCGTCGATGAGATTCATGATCTAGGAGGCTTTGACGGCCTTTTCCTTTTTCTTGGCGGTGCGAGCCTCGGTCTTGGCCTTCTTCGCGACCTTCGCGCCGGCAACGACCTTGGTCAGCTTGTCGCCGAACTTCTCGACGCGGCGGGCCGTGTCGATGATCTTCTGCTTGCCCGTGTAGAACGGGTGGCAGGCGGCGCACAATTCCACCGCGATCTCCGGAACCGTCGAGCCGATCTCGTACTTGGCCCCGCAGGCGCAGGAAATCTTCGCTTTCGGGAAGTATTGTGGGTGAATGGATTTCTTCATATGGGGTGGAGGAATAACGCCGAGAATATACCAGGGGACGGGAAAACAGTCAATGCGTTGACAGAAGGACCTGTTTTTGGTTGACTTGGCGCGGAGGTTTTCATGGAAAGCAACGAAATGACGGAAGACGAGCGGATGGCCTATAACCGCGGCGCAACGCGCTGGGGGATTGGTTGCACGCTTGTTGCAGCCGTCTTCGCGGTGTGGGGCCTGAACTTTGTTCGACCGAACAAGGAGGGGAACATGCCAGCCCTTTCGCCTGCCCAGGCGATGGAGCCGGACCGCAAGGACCTGTTCTCCCTGACGAATCCCGCGAACGCCTGCCAGTACGATGACGACGTCATCGCCTGGAAGCGCGACGACCGGTTCGCAACCCAGCTTCGCGTGTGGTGTCTGGAGAAGTCCGGCGGCGCGGAGGGCGACAGCGTCGTCGTCTGGACCCAGGCGGAGAACCAGCGCTTCGCCTCCCGCATGGTGATCGACAGCGAGTTCTACTCGCAGAAGGTCCTTCTCGACGGCGAGGAGACCAAGAGGTCGTACGTCGACGCCTGCGGCGGAGATGGGTTTCTCGGATGGAGCAAGAATGGCGGGTCCTACGTCGAGAGCGGCGTCACGAAGCGCGGAGACGGCGACAAAATTCAGATCACCGGATTCTACGGCGGGAACCTCTGGTGCGTCGGGCATGACATCTACATCCT
The DNA here is from genome assembly GCA_023246275.1 of Candidatus Uhrbacteria bacterium. Classification (GTDB taxonomy): domain Bacteria; phylum Patescibacteriota; class Patescibacteriia; order UBA9934; family GWF2-40-263; genus YC12-FULL-57-11. The sequence goes on along the minus strand of JAHFIS010000013.1, from coordinate 7,265 downwards.
TCAGGATGCGATCGATCACAACGACAACCGACCCGACCACCGCCTCGACATCGCCAAGGACGTCAAGACGAACTGGACGCTCTGACCGGTCATTCGATCGGTTTTTTCTTTTCTACATTAAAGGCCCCGGCGCGTCCCGGGGTCTTTAAGTTATTCGATGAACGACAGCGAATCGGCGACCGCGGCGACTTCGTTCTGCATGCGTCCAAGGCCGTCTTGGACGAGTCCCTCGTTGGAGATCAAGATTCCGTTGATGTCCTTGTTCGGGTTCCAGGCGCCGTATTCGTCGATGTCGGCGTAGGTCGTGCCGTACTCCTCGACCGATTTCGTCCAGGCGCGATAGATCGTGACCCCGTTCGGGTTGACGTATGGCTCGCACACGTCTTTCGTCTCGCACCATTTCTTCACGTCCGACTCGGTCGAAAACGCCTGGGCTTGGTCGCCCCAGTAGCCTCCCCGGCCCGGCTGATCACACAGCCAGGTGTCGTAGACCGTGAGAAAGATCGTATCGCCCGCGAGAAACGAGCGCTGGACGAGGCAGTCCGCCGGTCCGCCGTTCTCCTTTGCCGAGGCTCCGTAGCCCCAGCCATTTTCATCCTGCGGCTTGATTTCGCCAAGCGACGTCGGAATCGAGAAGGCGATCTTGGTTCGGTCGTCACGGACGGACGTCGTGTCGCCGGAGACGGTGATGACCATCGATCCGTTCGGTCCGTCGGCGATGGAGGTGGTTACCTGTGGCTCTTTGGTGGTCACGTCCTGCCCAAGAACTTCGGGCGGAACGCTGAGTGTCGGTTTCGCCGTGACGACTGGGCCTGTCTCTTGCGACTTCGACGAGGAGAGGCACCCGACGCCGACGAGCGCGACGGCGGCCAGGACGACCATGACCGAGGCGGATTGCTTGATGTTCATACGATTGGCTGTTAGATTAATCGCATTCTACAACGGCCTCACTCATTTGTCGTTACTCCTGTGCCAACGCCGATCTCCCTTTTCGACTATCACCTTCCGCCCGAGCAAATCGCGCAACACTCGATGTCGCCGCGCGATTCGTCGCGATTGTTGGTGTTGGACCGAAAAACGGGGGAGCGGACGCACAAGGTGTTTCGCGATATCGTCGACGAGTTAATCGCGGGCGACGTCCTCGTCATGAATAACACGAAGGTGTTTAAGGCGCGGCTGAGCGGGACGGTCAGCGTCCGAGGAAAGAAGGTCGAGCTCGAAGTGTTCCTCCTGCGCGGGGAAGGGACGCGGTGGTCGGCGATGGTCCGGCCGGGGAAGAAAGTGGCCGCCGGTGATTGGATCGATTTGCGCGGCATGGTCGCTGTCGTCGTCGAGAAGCGCGAGGACGGGGTCGTGACGCTTGAGATGAACGCGACGGTCGAGGAAGTGATCGCGTTCGCGGACGCGCATGGCGAGATCCCGGTTCCGCCGTACGTGGACAAGGCGCCGGCGAAGCTCGACGAGTACCAGACCGTCTACGCGAAGACCGTCGGCTCGGTCGCGGCACCCACCGCGGGGTTTCATTTTACCGATAATCTGATCGCGGCGCTCAAGGCGAAGGGCGTCCAGTTCGAGTTCGTGACGCTCCACGTTGGGATCGGCACGTTCCGCCCGGTAAAGACCGAGACGCTCGAGGAACACGTGATGCACGCCGAGTTCGCGTCGATCGACGCGGAGACGACGGGAAGGATCAACGCGGCTAAACGAGAAGTTCGTCGAGTCATCGCGGTAGGGACGACGACGGTCCGCGTTCTCGAAGGCGTCGCGGCCCGGTCGGGAGGGGCGCTTCCGGACGACGGTTTCGTCGGCGACGTGAACCTGTTTATCACCCCCGGCTTCGAGTTCAAGGTCATCGATGCCCTCATCACCAATTTCCACCTCCCAAAATCCACCCTCCTCGTCCTCGTCTCCGCGTTCGCGGGGAGGGAGAATGTCGTGGCGGCCTACGAGGAAGCCGTCCGCCTCGGGTACCGGTTCTTTTCGTTCGGTGACGCGATGTTTATCCGCTAAGATTGACCATTTCCCCAGCATCTAGTACACTCCCGGTCGTCAGCCTTATGGCTGTTTTAATCAAACAGAGGGAAAAAACGCCGGTCGATTTCCTCCCTGCTTACGCGGGGCTCGGCCTGTGCCCTCGGTGCGTTCGTCGTTTTCGACGGATATCAAAAGGAAAATAACCCTATGGGCAAAATGCCTACACTCGTGGAGATGCTCCAGGCCGGCGTTCACTTTGGCCACCAGACGTCGCGCTGGCACCCGAAGATGAAGCCGTTTATTTTCGGATCGCGCGGATCCATTCACATTGTCGACCTTGAGAAGACGCAGAAGATGCTTCCGGAGGCCCTGGAGTACGTTCGCTCCGTGGTGGCCCGCGGCGGCAACGTGCTGTTCGTCGGCACCAAGCGCCAGGCGCAGCCGATCGTTCGGAAGTACGCGGAGCAGTGCGGCATGCCGTTCGTGACCGAGCGCTGGCTTGGAGGAACGCTGACCAACTTCCCGCAGATCAAGATCACGCTGAAGCGCCTCCGCATGCTGAAGGACCAGCGCGAGAAGGGCGAGCTCAAGAAGTACACGAAGAAGGAACAGATCATCCTCGGCCGCGAGATCGAGGAGATGGAGCACAAGGTGGGCGGCATCCAGATGCTTGAGAAGCCGCCGGAAGCGATCTTCGTGGTGGACATCCGCACCGAGAAGACCGCGGTCATGGAAGCCAACACCACCGGCACGAAGGTGGTTGCCATGTGCGACACCAACGTGAACCCGAGCGGCGTGCACATGGTCATCCCGACCAACGACGACGCGGTGAAGGCGATTGAGATGATCACCCGCCTGATGGCCGAGGCCGTCATGGAGGGCAGGGAGGAAGCGATGCGCAACCTGAAGGCCGTCGAGGCCGCCAAGGCGGCCGCTTCTCCGGCGAAGGCGGCGTAGTTCTCAAACCAACCATTAGATCTTTACGCATATGATCGATGCAAAGCTCGTCGCGCAGCTGCGCGAAATGACCGGCGCCGGAATGATGGACGCGAAGAAGGCCCTTGAGGAAGCCAACGGCGACCTGACGGTTGCCGCGGAGAAGCTCCAGGAAAAGGGACTTGCCAAGGCCGACAAGAAGGCCGAGCGCGAGACCAAGGAGGGAAAGGTGCACGCGTACCTGCACGGCAACGGCAAGCTTGGCGCGATGGTCGAGATTCTCTGCGAGACCGACTTCGTGGCCCGCAACGAGGCGTTCGGGGCGCTCTGCCACGACGTCGCCATGCACGTGGGAGCCGCCGACCCGCTCTATGTCCGACGCGAGGACGTCCCGCAGGACCTGGTCGAGAAGCAGAAGGAACTGTTCCGCGCCGAAGTGGCCGAGCAGGCCAAGCCGGCCGAGATCGTCGAGAAGATCGTCGAGGGCAAGCTCGCCAAGTGGTTCGGCGAGGTGTGCCTGATGGAGCAGACCTTCATCAAGGACGAGGACCTGACGGTTGGCGAGTACGTCAAGGGAAAGATCTCCACCATCGGGGAGAACATCCAGGTGGCCCGCTTCAGCCGGTTCATGATTTCTTAGCAAAAAGACGCTCCGGGTTCGCCCGGGGCGTTTTGATTGTGGTATATTGTTTTCGTCTCATCGACTTAATGACTCAAAGACCCAACGACTATTCCTATGCTTCGCATCGCAATCAACGGCTTTGGCCGGATCGGCCGCAACGCGTTCAAAATCGGATTCGGACGGAAGGGGACGAAGTTCGTGGCCATCAACGACCTCACCGAGCCGAAGATCCTCGCGCACCTTTTGAAATACGATTCCGTGATGCGCACCTGGCCGCACGAGGTTTCGTTCGACGAGCACAACCTGATCGTGGACGGGCAGACCATTCCGATCGTGGCGGAGACGGATCCGACGAAGCTGCCGTGGAAGCAATTGAAAGTCGACGTGGTGATCGAGTCGACCGGGCGGTTCGCGGACAGGGAGAAGGCGTCCGCGCATCTCGTCGCGGGAGCGAAGAAGGTCGTGATCTCGGCGCCGGCGAAGGACGTGCCGACGTTTTTGATGGGCATGAACCACAAGAGCGCGAAGACGTCCGACGCAATCGTGAACAATGCGTCGTGCACCACCAACTCGATCGCCCCGGTCGCGCAGATTATGCACGAGCTGTTCGGCGTGAGGAAGGCGATGATGACCACCGTGCACTCCGTGACCGCCGAGCAGAACATCGTCGACGGCCTCCCGCCGAAGATGCACCCCGACATGCGCCGCGCCCGCGCCGCGCTTATCAACATCGTACCGACCTCGACCGGCGCCGCGAAGGCCGTGACGGAGGTCGTCCCCGAGCTCAGGGGCAAGTTCGACGGGCTCGCGATCCGCGTGCCGTCGATTGACGTATCGCTCTCGGACTTCACCTTCGTGCTCAAGCGCAAGGTGACCGTCGAGGAAGTCAACGACGCCTTCAGGAAGGCCGCCGCGTCCCCGCGCTACAAGGGCGTGCTCGGCGTGTCCGACGTCCCGCTCGTCTCGTCCGACTTCGTCGGATCGACGTTTTCCTCGGTCGTCGACCTCGAGATGACCCGCGTCGTGGACGGCGACCTCGTGAAGGTTCTGGCGTGGTACGACAACGAGTGGGGGTACTCCGTGCGGCTGGTGGAGATGGCGGAGCACGTCGGCCAGTTATAAGCCCAACAGGACCTATACGACCTATCGGAACTATGGAAACACATAAAATCGTGATCGTCGGCGCCGGGTTCGGCGGCCTGCGCACGGCGCTCGAGCTTGCCAAGCGCAAGGTGCGGCTGAAGGCGTTCGAGATCACGCTCGTCGATCCGCGTCCCGAGCACCTGTACACGCCGCTGCTGTATGAGGTGTCGAGCGGCGACTTGGAACTGTCCTCGGACGCGTGCGTCGGCGAGCTGCAGAGCGGCGCCTGCGTTCAAATTGACGCGGTTCGGAACATCATCAAGAAACGGAACATTCGCTTCGCGCAGGGAAGCGTCGCGACCGTCGACGCGACCGAGCAGAACGTCGTTCTGTCGACGGGCGAGACGATCCCGTACGACGACCTCGTCATCGCGGTAGGGGTCGAGAGCGCCACGTACGGCATCGCCGGCGCGGACAGGTACGCGCTGCCCATGAAGACGCTGAAGGACGCGTTCGCGATCCGGCAGCGCATGTTTGAGTTCATCCGCTCGTACAAGGACGGGAAGGCAAAGCATCTCTCGATCCTGGTCGTGGGCGGCGGCGCCTCTGGTACCGAGTTCGCCTCGGAGACCGCGAACTTCTTTCACCGGATGGTCGACGAGGAGACGCTCCTGCGCTGGGACTATGACATCTCGCTCGTCGAGGCCGGCCCGGACATCCTCTCGATGTTCCCGGCGCCCGTCCGACACTGCGCCAGAGAACGGCTTCATGCGCTCGGCATCAACGTCCTCGCCGCCACGAAGCTGAAGTCGGTCGAGGCGAACGCGGTCACGCTCGAGCGGGCCGACGGCACGGCGGTTCGCCATGACGCGGACGTGATCGTGTGGACCGCCGGGGTGAAGCCGCTCGACGCGGTGAAGGGATGGAACCTTCCCGTCGACGAACGAGGATTCATCAAGGTGACGCCAAACTTTCTCGTCGAAGGATCGAAGAACGTGTACGCGATCGGCGACTGCGCGTCGTTCGTCCACCCGAAAACGAAGAAGCGCGTCCCGGCGCTCGCCCAGGCCGCGGTGAAGGAGGCCGCCATCGTCGCGGAAAACATCGCGCGCACCCTCGAGCGCAAGCTCCCGATGTCCTGGACCCCGCCCGAGCGCTGGATCACCGTCGTCCCCATGGGCGGCGCGTACGCCATCGCCGACTTCGGCTGGTTCCATCTGACGGGAATTCTCGGATACCTCGTCCGCAAAGTCGCGGATCTTCAATATTTTATATCAATCTTGCCGATCGACGAGGCTTGGAGGCTCTGGTCCTCGGGGGCAAAAGTGTATCGGAAGAACGACTAGCCCGGACCAAATTTGCCGACTCTCCCGAGCCGGCTTTTTTTGTGATACAATCCCCTCGATATGCGTTTGAGGACTTTGCGCAGTGGTGTGGACCTTTTCGGGAAGCGGGTGTTGCTTCGAATTGACGCGAACGTGCCGGTTGCGAAGGGGAAGGTCGTCGACGGGCCGCATGGGAAGGTTGCCAGGGCGGCTGTGGATATCGAGTGGCTGCGGCAGCGCGGGGCGAAGGTCGTGGTAATGACGCACCTGGGGCGGCCGAACGGGCGGAAGATTAGCGCGTACACGGTTCGGCCGGTCGCGCGACGTTTGTCGGAACTGCTGTCGATTGATGTGACCGTCGCTCGTGACATCGCCGGTCCGTTCGCGCAGAAGCTCGTGCGCTCGATGAAAAATGGAGACGTCGTCCTGCTCGAGAACGTTCGCTTCGACGCGGGCGAGGAGCGCAACTCGACGACGCTCGCCCATGCGCTTGCCCAGCTCGGCGACCTGTACATGAACGACGCGTTCGCGGTGTCGCATCGTGCGCACTCTTCCGTCGACGCCATCACCTCCGAACTTCCAAGCTACGCCGGCCCGCAGCTCGTCTCCGAGGTTGAAGTGCTCGCGAAGGTTTTGGCGCATCCGAGGCATCCGTTCGTGGTCGTCATGGGCGGCCTGAAGATGGCGGACAAGATTCCGGTGATGCGCCGCCTTCTTCCCGAGGCCGACCGCGTGCTCGTCGGCGGGGCGCTTGCCCACGCGTTCTTCGTGGCGGACGGAATCGCCATCGGCAGGTCCGCGGTCGACAAGGACGGCGTGAAGGACGCGGAGCAGCTGTTGAAAAAATTCCGCGAGAAGATCTGGCTGCCGACGGACATGGTCGTGGCGCAGAGCCTGCGGAAGGACGCGACCTGCCGGACGGTGACGGTGGACGCGGTGCGCAAGACCGACCGGATCGTCGACCTCGGGCCGGAGACGGTCGAGCGCTTTTCCAACGAGATTCGCGGGACCAAGATGGTCGTCTGGAACGGTCCCCTTGGCTATTGCGAGGTCGGGGCGTTTTCCAAGGGAACGACCGCTGTCGCCCGCGCCATCGCCGCGAACAAGAAGGCGATCACGATCGTCGGCGGAGGCGACACGATCCCCGCCGTAGAAGCCGCCGGAGTCGCCGACCAGTTCACGCTCCTCTCGACGGGAGGCGGCGCGATGCTGGAGTTCCTCGCAGGTGAGAAAATGCCAGGCGTCGAAGCCCTCGAATCCTAAAATCCTCAAGTCGTCAGCCCTAAAACCCTCACGCCTATGCCCTCCATCGAATCCATCCATGC
>JAHFIS010000116.1 GCA_023246275.1 Candidatus Uhrbacteria bacterium | reverse complement strand
CGATTCGAAAACGAGCGGTACCGCGCGTCCGCCGTTTTTCGAAGGTGCGTGAGAAGGTTCCGTACGCGCTCCTCGTCGCCGACGGGACTCGACTGGGTCTCGGGCGTTTCCAAAACGGGTTCCTTCCGTTCGACCGTGCCAAGCGGCACCCGCATCGCCGCCGTTTTTTCTTGGGCCATAGTGGGCCAAGTATAACGTCTGCCGCTCGGCCTGACAACAAAAAATTCCCGCCCAGCTAACCGTAGGACGGGATCGCGACGAAGGCGCCGAACGCGCTCGCCAGGTCGGACGGAAACTCCGCGAGGAGCCCGGAAAAGAACGCGTGCGAATCGAGCGGGATGACGTTCTCCGCCCCGAATGCCTCCGTTCGGACGAGTCGGAGATCGTCCTCGGTCCCGTCGACCAGCTCCATCCTCGGCGTTCCGTTTGGAGCGAGACACGCGCGAACGACAACCTTGTTCCCGGAAAGCACCTCGACGCTTACGACTTGATACATGCTGACTCCGTCAGTGCTCAACGACGATGCCATGAAACCGGCTCCGCGTCAAGCGATCTCGATCAGAAATCCGTCCCGAGCGCCCAACGCCGGAAATCGGTCCGTCTCCGGGTCGGCCCCAATTCGCAGGCGTTCGGGATTCGCGTTCCATGCGGCATAGAGGACATCCCCCTCCTTGTCTCGACTGCCGAGCATCCACGAGGAACCGCCGGTGGCGCGATCGACGAGGCGCGTGCCCGTCGCCTCGAAGTGGACGCGCTCCTCGACGAGAAGCTCGGCGATCGTGAGCCCGACGCGCCCGGTCGTCGAAAACGTCGCGGCGAGGCCGGCCGCGGACCGTCCAAGCGTGTTCCTTGCCATCGCGCGGTCCGGGTTCGTCAGCAAAAGATACGGCCTTCCGACTCGCCGAGGATCCGTCGTGACGATCCCATCGGGCCAGGAGTCGTCACGAGGGGCGAAAGGTCGGCGGGAAACGACCCGAGCAGCGCGGGCAGATGCCGCTCGATCCCGGCTGGGATCAGCAGGACGCGAGAATATCCTTCCCTTGCCTTTGCGCGGAGAACGTCGAGTTGATCGCGCGACAAATCGATGGTCGGGGGAAGAGTCCCGGCAAGGTCGGCAAGGCCGAGGCGATCGTAAAAAACGACGGCGTCCCGACGCATCATCGCGACATCGATGGCAACATTGACGGCTGGCTGACCTTCTAGGTATGTGCGTCTCATAGAGTCTTCGCTAGTCCACCGTCACGTTCTGCCTCCCCACGATCCCCGCGATCTCGTCGATCACCTGGGTCGTGGCGAGAATCGAGTACTCGGTCTCGATCTTGCGCGTCTGGCCACCCGACTCAACGAGCAGGCAGACGCGTACCGGGCCCGGGTTGGCGCGGAGGATTCCGCGGAGGCGCTCGACCATGTCGTGGTCGGGGCGGCCGCGAAGCGCGATCGAGACGGACCCATGCCCCTTCGCCTCTTTCGTCCCCTCAGCCCCCTTCGCCTCCTTCGTAAACTTCGCGCGCTGCTCCTCGTCGATCCATCCGCCCGACCGCATCAGCTCGCCGAGCCCGGCGGCCTCGCTGTCCGAGACGAGCACGAGGCTGTTCGCGATCAGCGCGACCTCCTCGCCGCCGGGGCCGTCGGCATCGTCGTCGCGGCTCGACTCGCTCTTGCGACGGCTCACCTTCGCCGACACCACCATGATCGCGTCAGGCAGCAGCGATTCCTTGAACTGCGCAAATGTCCTTGGAAATACCAGCAGCTCCGTCTTTCCCGTGAGGTCCTCGAACCCGACGAACGCCATCGCGTCGCCCTTCTTCGTGACGATCTCCTTCACCGTGGTAATGATCCCTCCCACGCGGACGAACTCGGCGTCCGGCTTCGTGATCGCGACGGCGACCGAAAGGACGGTGTCGCCAAGCTGCTTCGCCACGTCCTCGTACGGATGCGCGGAGACGAACAGCCCGAGCAGCTCCTTCTCCCACTGCAGAACGTCGCGCTTCGCCGCCGGCGGAACGACGCGAAGCGTAATCCCGGCCGTCGCCACGGAAGGCGCGGAATCGAACAGGCTTCCCTGGTTCGTGGTCAGCTGCTTTTGAGCGTCCTTGTTGAACAGCAGGATTCGGTCCATGTTCTCGAGCAGCTGGTTGCGGTCGCCGAACCGGTCGAGCGCGCCGACCTTCACGAGCGCCTCGATGGACTTCTTGTTGAACGCGCGGTGGTGGACCCGCCGCGCGAAGTCCGCGAGGTCGAGGAACGGCCCCTTCGCGTCGCGCTCGGCGATGATCGACTCGATCACCTCCTCCCCGAGATTCTTGATGGCGATCAGCCCGAAGCGGACCGTCGTGTCGTTTATGTACGTGAAGGTCAGCCGCGACTCGTTGATGTCCGGCGACAGCACGTCGATCCCCATCCGCCGGCACTCAGTCACCGCCTCGGCCACCTTCTCGATGTCGCTCGACTCGGCGGTCATGATCGACGTCATGTACTCCGCCGGATAATTCGCCTTCATGTACGCCGTGTCGTACGCGATCATCCCGTAGCTCGCGGCGTGCGCCTTGTTAAACCCATACGCCGCGAACGGCTCGATCAGCTTCCAGATGTCCTGGGCCTTGGCGGCGGTCATGCCGTGCGAGACGAACCCGTCGAGGAGCTTTTCCTTCTGCTTCTGCATCTCCTCCGGGATCTTCTTTCCCATGGCCTTGCGCAGCTTGTCGGCGTCGAGCCAGGAATAGCCGGCCAGGTGGATGGCGATGAGCATCACGTCGTCCTGGTACACGATGACGCCGTAGGACTGGTCGAGGATGTCCTTCATCCTCGGGTCCATGAACTTCACGAGGCTCGGGTTGTGCTTGCGACGGATGTATTCGGGGATCGACTCGATCGGGCCCGGGCGGTACAGGGCGACCATGGCCATGATGTCCTCGACGCGCTCGGGGCGCAGGTCCATGAGGTACTTCGTCATGCCGTCGCCGTTCAGCTGGAACGTTCCCATCGTCTTTCCCGCCGCGAGAAGCTCGAACGTCTTCTTGTCGTCGACCGGAATCTTCTCGAGGACGACGTCCGCGTTCTTGGTCTCCTTCACGAGCTTGATCGCGTCTCCCAGAATCGACAGGTTGCGAATTCCAAGGAAGTCCATCTTGACGAGGCCCGCCGACTCGACGGCGTGCATCTCGTACTGCGTGATGGTCTTTCCCTCGCGGGTGTCGATCTGCAGCGGGGTGAAGTCCGTGAGCGAGGTGGGCGAGATAACCACGCCAGCGGCGTGGATGGAGACGTGGCGGGCGCAGCCTTCGACCTGGCGGGCGAGGTCAATGAGACGGTGAACCTCGGCGTTCACGTCGTACAGCTTCTTCAGCTCCGGCGCCTCGGTCAGCGCGATCTCAAGCGTCATCGGGAACCCCTGGCTCCCCATCGGGACCGACTTCGAGATCTTGTCGACGAACTGGTAGTCGTACCCAAGCACGCGGCCCACGTCGCGCACCGACCCACGCGCGGCCATCGTCCCGAACGTGCAGATCTGCGCAACTTTGTCCGCGCCATACT
>JAHFIS010000115.1 GCA_023246275.1 Candidatus Uhrbacteria bacterium | reverse complement strand
AAAAGAAAAAGCGCCGCGACGAGCGTCGGGGCGCAAGGGGTTCAGCGGATCTGCTTGGTCTCGTACGAGTACAGCGCGTACCAGCCAACGAGCCAGGTGGCAAGCGCGGGGTCGAGGTCGACGGCGGGGTCTTCGGACGATTCCGGGAGGACGCTTCGCTCGAAGTACGGGAGCGAGGCGGCGGCGCGCTCGGCGACGAACGGGCCGAAGTCGCACGCGGCGCGAAGGACGGCTCGAGCCTGCTGCCGCGACGCGACCAGGGTGACGCGGCACGCGCGGTTGGCGCCGAACGTTCCGATCATGCCGCGCGTCTCGTCCGACAGCGTCGGGGCGAGCGCGAACACGAGGCGGGGCGTCCAGCGGTCGAAGTCGGGACCGTGGTCGGCGCGCTCATAGAACTCCATCAGGTGGAGCACGAGGTTCGGATAGTCGCCCCCGAGCGAGGAGATCCGCCCAAGGGATTCTTCCGTCGGCGGACTCGGAAACCCGCGCCCAAGCACCGCGACCCCCGGCGGGTCTGGACGCAATCGCCCGTTGTCGTCGCGGTACATAGGAGCGACAAGCGGGGTCAGGCCTTCAATCTTTCTCATGAATTCTCTCCGGACAGATTTCTATCACGTATCCTAAAAAATGGCCACAATGCCCGACATTCCCGCTATCCCCAGCCCCCTTGCCACCCTTTTCTCCCCGTGATACTATTTCGTCGTTCGAGAGCAGATCCTGTTGGACCGGTGGTGTAGCCCGGTTAACACGTCTCCCTGTCACGGAGAAGATCGAGGGTTCGAATCCCTTCCGGTCCGCCAGGACCTGCCATCGAAAAACGGCCCCGTCTCGCAAGAGGCGGGGCCGTTTCGTTTGGGATTACTCGTAGCGGAGCGCCTCGATCGGGTCGAGGCGGGCGGCGCGGCGGGCGGGATAGTAGCCGAAGACGATTCCGACGACCGAGGAGACGGCAACGCTGAGGACGATGCCGTCGTATGGCATGATGAAGCGCCATTCCGGGACGGACCGGTGGACCAACCACGAAAGGCCGTACGCGGACGCGATGCCGCACGCGATTCCGATCAGACCGCCGAACAGCGTGAGAATCACCGCCTCGAGGAGGAACTGGTGCATCACTTCCTCCTTGGTCGCGCCGATCGACTTGCGTAGGCCGATCTCGCGCGTGCGCTCGGTAACGGACACGAGCATCATGTTCATGATCCCGATGCCGCCGACGAACAGCGCGAGCGAGGTGACCGCGGCGAGGAAGTAGGTGAGCGCGTCCGTGATCGTGGAGAGACGACTGACCAGGTCGGCCTGCGTCTGGACGAAGAAGTCGTCCTTCGCCGGGTCGGAAATATTGTGCGAGTCGCGCAGGGTTGCGCGCACGTCGTCCGCCACGAGTCCGACGTCCGCGTCCGGGTTCGCCTCGATGATCAGGCGGTTGAAATACTTGATGCCGAGCAGGTAATCCTGCGCCGTGGTGTACGGCAGGATGATCATGTCGTCGAAATTGAACAGCGTCCCTCCCCCGCTCGGCGGAAGAACGGCGATGACGCGGAAATGCCTTCCCTTGACCGAGACGTTCTGCCCCACCGGGTCGAGGTTCTCAAACAGGTGGTCCGCCACCTTCGAACCGATCACGACCACGGCGGAGCGTCCCGTAACGTCGCTCTCGTCGAAGAATTGTCCGCCGGACGGGTGAAGGTCGAACATGTCCGCAATGCGGTCCGTCGCGCCGAACAGGCTGACCTGGTACGTCTCCGAACCGCGCACGACCGGCTCCGCGCCGAACACGACCGGCATCACCTGCCTCAGGTCCGGGACGTTCGACGAGTTGCGGAGCGCGGTCAGGTCCTTCCGCTTGAGCGAGTCCGCATACAGCGCAGAGACGTCCGACGGACCGCTCGGGGCGCGCCCGGGAATCACGGCGATCGTCTGCGCGCCGAGCCCTTCCACCTGTGCCAGAATGTAGGCCTGGGCCCCGTGTCCAAGCGACAGCATCAGGATGACCGCTCCCACGCCGATGACAATTCTGAGCATCGTCAAAAGCGATCGGGACCCGTTCCGCCGGAGGGATTCGCTGGAGGAGGAGATGAGGTCGGAGAGGCGCATAGGCTAGAGGAGCTTCCCGTCGCGCATCCGGACGCGGCGGTCGCTGTACGCGGCCGCCTCCTCCTCGTGCGTGACCATCACGATGGTGCGGCCGTGCTTTTTCGTCAGGTCGCGCAGGATCTCAAGCACCTGGACGCTCGATGCCGTGTCGAGGTTGCCGGTCGGCTCGTCCGCGAATAAAACTTCCGGCTCGTTCACGAGCGCCCGCGCAATGGCGACGCGCTGCTTCTGACCGCCGGACAGCTGGCTTGGAAAAAATGACTCGCGCTCAGTCAGCCCGACCCCGGCAAGCACCTCCTTCGCGCGCCTCGTGCGCTCGGCGGCGGATGTTCGAGCGTATACGAGCGGCAACTCGACGTTCTCAAGGACGGAAAGGCGCGGAAGGAGATGGAACGCCTGGAAAACAAACCCGATCTTGTCCAACCGGACCTTCGCGCGCTCCGTGTCGGACAGCGCGGTCATGTCCGTTCCGTCGAGGAGGTAGGATCCCGCGTTCGGACGGTCGAGCAGGCTCATCAGGTGCATGAGCGTCGATTTTCCGCTTCCGCTCGGACCCATGAGCGCCACGAACTCGCCCTTCTCCACGAGAAGGTCGATTCCGCGAAGGACGTCCGTCACGACGTCGCCGTTCGCGTACGACTTCGTGATGCCGCGCATTTCCAAGAGCGGCATACGTTTAGGAACGAATCGTCAGGACGATCGTCTCGCCCTCGCCCAGGCCCGAAAGGATCTCGACCCGGCCGCCGTCGCCGCGCAGGCCCGTGGTTACCTCGCGTTCCTCGTACGTCCCGGCCACGGCCGTCGGAAGCCGAACGAACTTCGTTCCGTTCTTCTGAAAGATCGCGCGGGACGGGACGAGGAGAACGCCTTCCCGCGTCGCGGTCTCGAGCGTCACGTTCGCGGTCATCCCGGGCTTGATGCCGGTCAGGTCCTGGTTCGAATCGACGGAAACCTTCGCCTCATACACGACCACGCCGTCAATCAGCTTCTGGGCCGGATCGACGCGGGAGACCGCCCCATTCAGGATGCGATCCTCGCCGAACGCGTCGAACGTAAAACGCGCGACGGTACCAACCGACGCCTTCGATACGTCCGCCTCCGGGATGTTCATCGCGATCTCGAACTGCTGGCCCGAGGAAAGGATCGTGATGGCCGTCTGGCCCGCGGACGCGGATTCCCCGAGGTCGACCGCGATCGCGGTGACGATCCCGTCGATAGGCGCGACGATCTGCGTCTTTTGGAGCCGGGCGACCGCGCCGGCGAGGTCGGCCTGCGCGGCGGAGATCGACGCGCGAAGCGAGGCGACGTCCACGTCACGCGGCGCGACGACGACGTTGGCGAGCGCGGCATTGGCGCGGGCGAGATCGGCGGTGCGGGACGCGACGGCGGAGGAGGCGGTCGCCTCGGCGCGGTCGCGCGCGGCCACGGCCGTCGCGAGCGCGTTCG
>JAHFIS010000114.1 GCA_023246275.1 Candidatus Uhrbacteria bacterium | reverse complement strand
CGGCCTGTGCATAACTTTTTTGAAAAGTCCTTGCCAGGACTTTTTTTCGTCGCTATGATGAATGAACCGCAAGGCACGAGCGCAAGTTGAGACGGACGCACGTCCATCACGACCCCAGCGACGCCGGGCGTTAGACGGAGATGCAAGCACGGTGCAAACCGTTTTGCAGCTCCCTCGGGCCGGTCATCGGAACCTGACAGTCGCATCCCAGGCGGACCCACGCAAGAATTGGCGCAAGCCGAGACGCGCGTGGCACATCCCTGGAACATCCGAGACGCTTGCGTCTCGGGGACGGTCGGTAACGATCATCGGTAAACGGTCCTTCAGAAGGAACTTCGGGTAGAGTTGCAGCGTCCAAGGAGCAATCCGAGGACAAGTCGCTCCGCGGAACAAGCCGATGGCAGGACTCGACCTCACCGTCGAACGAAGCCCCGTAAAAATTCGCCACGGCGGATGCTTGAACCAACGAACAGAGGCTTGCATGCTGCAGCACATCGCCCGTCGACACTCAACGCGCCCCAAGCGCCGCGACTTCCCTGAACGGACCTCCCCTTTCCCTACGTTGTGAGCTTGCTCCAACGTTCTTTTTTTAGGCTGCGGGGTTGCGAATAACGAATTTGTTACGTATTAGACATATGCTACCAATGACTGCGAATGCGGGTTGTGATTACCCGTGACTCCCTGTAACATTCGTAACAATACGTTGCATACGTGTAATACGTAACAAATTCGTTATTCGCAACTATGATGGTGATGGAAGCGCTCAAGTGGGCCAACGAGACGCTCAGGCGCGGCGTCGACGGATCCGGGCTCGATTCGCCGATGCTGGACGCGGAGGTTCTTCTGGCCGCGTCGCTCGACGTGAACAAGGCGTGGCTGTTCACGCATCTCGACCGGGAGCTGAAGGCGCACGAGAACGACAGGTTCCGCGCGTTCGTGAAACGCCGCTCGACGGGCGAGCCGGTCGCGTACGTCATCGGCTATCGCGAGTTCTACAACCGCCGCTTCGCCGTAAACCGCCACGTCCTCATCCCGCGCCCCGCGACGGAAGTCCTCGTCGACGCCGCCCTATCGTTTCTCAGCGACTCAACGACTCAGCGACTCAGCGACTCCCTGTTCGCAGACATCGGAACCGGCTCGGGCACGATCGCCGTCACCCTCGCGGCCGAGTCCAAGCTGCACGTCCTCGCGACGGACATGAGCAAGGAAGCGCTCGCCGTCGCCAAGTCGAACGCCATCGAGCACAGGGTCGACGAGCTCGTCGATTTCCGCCACGGCAACCTCGTCGAGCCGGTCATCAAGATCTTCGCCTCGCTCGGCAAGCAGTCGCCGTACCGACACCTCATCGTCTGCGCCAACCTCCCGTATCTCACCCAGCACCAGGTCGACGCCGCGCAGCGCGAAGTCCGCGACTTCGAACCGCGCGAGGCGCTCGTCGCGGGCCAGGACGGGCTCGACGACTACTGGAACCTTATCCGCCTCCTCAAGAAGAACCGCGCGGTCCTCCCCGAGCGCGTCACGATCCTCCTCGAGATCGACCCGTCGCAGAACGCCAGGATCGTCGAGCTCATCAAGCACGACTTCCCACGTGCGGAGCCGACGATTACGAAGGATTTGGAGGGGCTTGATCGCGTCGTGACGGCGGAGATTTGAAAAACTGTCCAACACGCATCGCATCTGCGAGGTGTGTTGGACAGTTTTGCTTGTCGTTGACGTTATCGCTTACCGCGGGTACTCTTTCGCGACACCCCAAGGAGTGCTCATGGGAAAGACAAGATCGTCCGTCGATTGCGAAGCCGAGTCCGAACGCAGGCCGCCGTCACGTCTCGATCCGGAATACCGTAAGAAGCGCGAGGCGCACTGGAGAGACGAGATTCATCGCGTCGGTCGCGGCGACCGTCACGGCGGCGTCTACTACGTCGGCAATTTCGACCATGACGGCAACGAGCTTTCCGACGACGAACTCGCCGCCCGCGACGCGCGCCATGCCCGCGACGATGGCGACGATCCTCTCCTCCGCGACACGGACGACTGACCGCTCCGCCAGAACTTGGCGGATTTTTTTCGACAAAAAAACCGGACGAACTTCGCCCGGCTCTTATTCAACCGTCACATCGCCCTCGCTCTCCGCGACCTCGATCCACGTGTTCCCCGCGTTCATCGCGATCTCGTTTCCGTCCTTGTCATAGAACGCCAGCCGCTCGCTGGCGGACGGCTTCTTCCAAGTCGCGTCGATCGTTGCGCCGTCCCGGAGGACCCATGCCTTCCCTTCCCCCGTCGTGCGGATCTTGCGGCGACCCACCGCGTCGAGGACGGAGACGTCGGTGACGATTACCGCGACGTTGTTGGCGGAGACGCGCGTGCCGTCCTGCGTGACGGTCTTGCGGCCGCCCTGGGAGCGGAGATAGGTGCTCGTCGCGGAATCGTACGTCCAATTGGCGAGGTACAGATCGGAGTTGAACCGGACGGAAACCCCTTCGGCCTTCGCGCCCGCGGCCTCTCCCCCACTTACCGCGTCCTTGAACTTCCAAACCCCATACAGCGCGTCAGGCGCCGTTCCCTTCTCCTCGGCCTTCGCGACCGCGGCTGCGAGCAGATCCGTCGACGTGTACGCGTTGTGCGGCGCGCTGCGGTCCGTCGATCTCCAAAAGCTGTTGCCGTTGGAGAACTCGTTGAGATCGAACGTTCCCGTCGAACCGATGAGCGCGAGGGCGTCGTTCGAGCCGCCGACGTGGGCGTAGAGCGCGTCGAACTCGCTGGCCCAGTCGACGAAGTACGGGCGGGCCGAGCGAACCGGGCCGATCTTGTCGACCTTCGCGTCGGCCGAGAAGAACGCCTCGAACCTAGGGATCGCGGCCTCGACGGGCGCCTCGATGACGAGGAACGCCTTGTCGATGCCGCTCTGTGGCCAGGCGTCTACGGAGTTGTCGATCATGACGGCGTAGACGCGCTGGATGGTTTGGCCTGAGAGATCGGACGGGCTTGAAAGCAGGGGGAGACCGGAGAGAACGTCGCGAGCGACCGGCTCGGTCGGCTCGACGACCGTTGGCGACTGGTTCGTCGCGGGCAGGTCGAGCGGGGTGACATGACGCCGCCAGACGACGAAAACAATCGCAAGCGCCAGAAAGATGGCGCCTGCGATTGCATGCTTGCGGTTGAATTTACTTTTTTGCGGGGGCATCCTTCTTGGCGTCCTTGCCCTCTTCCTCGTCGCCCGCCTTCTTCGCCTTCTCTACCTTCTCGATGGCCGTTACGTCGACCTCCACCTTCTTCGAAAGCTCGTCCATCTCGGCGTCGGAGCGCGGGGCGGCCACGAGGGCGACCACGGCGTTCTCGTCCTCGAGGACCTCGACGGCCTCGGAGATGCTCAGGTCCTTCACGTGGATGGCGTCGTCGAAGGTGGCGAGCTTGCTGATGTCCACCTCGATGAACGAGAGGAGATCGCCCGGGAGCGCCTTGATGCGCACCTCGTCCATCGGCTTCACGAGCGTGCCGCCCAGGCCCTTCACGGCCGGCGACTCGCCGACGAAGTGCAGCTTCACCTCGGCC
>JAHFIS010000113.1 GCA_023246275.1 Candidatus Uhrbacteria bacterium | reverse complement strand
CCGACTACCGCTGGTTCAACAAGGGTCCGCAGTTCTGGGCGGTGAACAAGGAGACGAAGTCGACGTTCGAGATCGGAACGAACACCATCGCCTATCACATCCCGTTCGCCGAGGTATCCGGCGACGCCACTCCCACCTGGCGCGTGGTGATGGCCGCGGCGAAGGGCAGCGACTCCGAGATCGACGTGGCCCCGGGCGTCGGGTTCCCGCCGCCGAAGGGCGAGACGTACCCCGTTCCAGCGACGAGATCGTCGATTGACCTTCCTCCGGCCTCAAAATGGGTCGGCCTGACCGCCGTCGTCGCGGCGCTTTCCGTGTTCGTCCACAGGAAATTTGCCAAGAAGCGAAAGAAGTAATATCCTTTCGCCACGCGCGGGTATCGTATAACGGTTATTATCTCAGTTTTCCAAACTGATGATGCGGGTTCGACTCCCGCTACCCGCTCCACAAAGATCGTCTCTCTCACAGAGGCGATTTTTGTTTTTCCTAAAGAATATGTCGATTTATTGACATTTCGACCCTTTTATGATATGATTCCCCGCGTCGTAAGCCTTCGGAAGAACGCGATGCCTAAGTCTCGTGCTTCCGCTGGGTCGGTGACCCAGGTTTAAACATAGCCACTCATATCGTATGGGAGACATCACACTCGTTTGCCGCGACTGTGGGAAGGAATTTGCCTTCTCGGAACGCGACCAGGCCTTTTTCGCGGAAAAGGGATGGGCCAACCAGCCGACACGCTGCCGCGACTGCGCGCGCGCGAAACGCGACCGCATGGATGCGCCGCGCCAAATGTTCGACGCCGTCTGCGCCGAATGCAACGCCGCCTGCCAGGTGCCGTTTCAGCCACGCGGCGACAAGCCGGTGAAGTGCCTTGCCTGCTTCAAAGCGGGACAAGCATAAAGAACGAACAAAAAACGCCCGGTCCCGCAAGGGGCCGGGCGCTTTGAGTTGATCGCGATCACGCGTCGATCTTTTTCATCCGCGAGACGATCGCCGCGGCCAAAGCCACGAGGACGAGGTTCTTGAGGATGTACTGTCCCTCGAGGGTGGGGACGAACGGGGCGGTCCAGATGAGACGCGGGAGAAGGAACAGCGGGAGCATCGTCATGGCGATGTGCGCGACGAAGACCGGGAGGGTCACGCGGTCGCATTTGTGGAACAGGAACAGCGTTCCGATCGCCATTTCGAACAGGCCGAACAGGACGTTGAACGTCGTGGTCGTTATCCACGGCATTGTCACGGCAAGCAGCGCGTCAACGAGAGGACTCGCCGGGCTCACGGCGAGAACCTTCAGGATGCCGAACCAAAAGTAAACGACGAAGAACGCGAAGCGTGCGAGCTGGAGCGCATGGTGCTGCGAGAACCCGATCAGCGCGCGGTCGATTTTTTTTACGAGCGTCGTCGGCATACCATTTTACCAGCGCATCGTGCTGGCGGTTATCGCGATGGCGAGCGCGTCGGCCGCGTCGTCGGGCTTCGGAACGCGCGGGAGGTTCAACAGCGTCGCGACCATTTTTTGCATCGCAGGCTTCTTGGCAGCCCCGTCGCCGGTCACCGCCTTCTTTACCTGTGCCGGCCCGATCTCCAGGATCGGCACCCCGGCCTGCGCCGCGAGCAGGAGGACGATTCCCCTTGCCTCGGCGACGCGCATGGCAGTCGTGGAGTTATTCGCGAAAAACAGCTTCTCGACCGCGATCAGGTCGGGCTTCAGATGCGCGATGATCTCGTTCAAGTCCGTCGCGAGATGAAGAAGCCGAATCTCAATTGCCTCTCCCGCCGTCGTCGTCATCACCCCGAAGTCCACCGCCTCCGTCTTCCCCTTGGACACGGCGATGCAACCAAAGCCCATCCGGCCATAGCCTGGGTCGATGCCGAGAATGAGCGAGTCCTTCATACTATGCCTCGTTCGTATACACCGCGTCGACGTCGTCCAGGTCTTCCATGATTTCCAAAAACGCCTCGAGCTCCGCGCGCTTCGTCTCGTCGACATCCGTCGTCGTCTTCGCGATATACGCGATCTGCGCGCCCTCGATCTTGCCCGCGGCCGCGGCGACCTTCTGCAGATCCTTCACCTCGCAGACAATCTCGAACATCCCATCGTCCGTCGACGCGATATCCTCCGCGCCCGCGTCAATCAGCGCCATCTCGTCGGCCGTCGACGAACGGACGATCCCCTTCTTCTCGAACATCCACATGACGGACCCGCTCACGCCGATGACCCCGCCGTTCTTCGTGGCGGCCGTCTTTACCTCGGCGACGGAACGGTTGCGGTTGTCCGTCAGGCACACGACGAGCATCGCCACGCCGCCCGGCGCAAATCCCTCGTACGTCACTTCCTCGATCGCCCCGCCCTCGCCAGTCCCCGACCCGCGCGCGATCGCCCGGTCGATGTTGTCCTTGGGAACCGAAGCGGACTTCGCTGCGTCCACGGCCATGCGCAGCTTGAAGTTGAACGCCGGATCCGGCCCGTCCTTCGCCGCCACCGTGATGTTCTTCACCAACTTCGAAAACGCCCCGGCCCGCCGCGCGTCGGCCTTCCCCTTCTTCAGCTGGATGTCGTGCCAATGAGAGTGTCCGGACATAACTATGAAGCGTCCTTTAAGGTCAGTCCACGAATTCCGCGAAAATCTTTTACGTTTCTGGTCAACAGTTGCATTCCACGTTGCAACGCGGTAGCGGCAATCACGATGTCATTTCCATGACCGCGCCTCGTTCTGCCGATGCGCGCCGCCTCTCGGGCAATATCCTCCGTCACCGGAATAATCTCACAGAACCGAATCAAGGCGTTCAGTGCTTCCTCTTCCTTTTCGGATAGGCCTGGAAGCCGCAGGGCTTCAAAGACGGTCAGGACGGACAACGCCGACTCTCCTGGAATAATTTCAAGCCTGATATGTCCAAGAACATGCAAAATCAGTACGTTCGTATCAAACAGCGTGCCCATATCTAGTCCCAGTTCTTCCGCTGTTCGTCGAGCGCCTTAAGCAATGCCCTGCCGCGTGCCTCTGAGACGATCCCATGCGTCCGTTCAAGGACCTCGGCAATGGCTTCCTTCGGGATTGCCCGCTTTACCTGCGCGCGCAACGACGATACGTCGCGCTCAATTCGTTGAATTTTCCTTTCCAGCACTTTCATTGTCATATGCCAGCATCCTAACAGATTACCACCCGCCCTTCAACGCCTCGCGAGGCCGTGGATTGTCTCGAACAGGGCGCGCAGGATGCCGACGATGCCGGCGTGGCTGAGAGTGAGAAGCTTGGGGGATCAAATCGTATATGACGAATTTTTCCTCACTCCCAACCTAGTCCCAAACGCTGTACTTCTCCCGTACCGAATGCTAAGCTCCTCGCAGTCATTATAGGAAACGTATGAACTGGCACTTGCTCATTGGCATCCTCGCGGGATTCATTCAGCTGCTTGGGATGGTCCCGTACGTAATAGATATCCTTCGGCCTGGCGGAACTC
Organism: Candidatus Uhrbacteria bacterium; assembly: GCA_023246275.1. Classification (GTDB taxonomy): domain Bacteria; phylum Patescibacteriota; class Patescibacteriia; order UBA9934; family GWF2-40-263; genus YC12-FULL-57-11. Next base: position 112 of record JAHFIS010000113.1, on the reverse strand, counting down.
GGCCGAATATCGTCTCCTGGGCGCTGTGGCTGACATTGCAGATGGTAGCCATCTGGATTCAGGTTACGTCGACCAGCGGATTTTCCTGGTCGCTCGTGTACATGGTCGCGAC
>JAHFIS010000112.1 GCA_023246275.1 Candidatus Uhrbacteria bacterium | reverse complement strand
GTTCCGTCTGGAAAATAACGTATCGACTATGGCTGCCAAACCAAAGATCAACGTCGAAAAGGCATTCGAGGAGCTCGAGTCGATCACCGCCTGGTTCGAGCGGGGAGAGGTGGATCTCGACGAGGGATTGAAAAAATTCGAGCGCGGGCTGGAGCTGGCCGCCGCGTGCAAGGAGAAGCTGGCGGAGATAGAGAACAAGGTGAGCGAGATTAAGAAAAAATTCGACGGCGTCTAATATGAAACTCCTCTTTCGATGGCTCATCAACGCGCTTGCCCTCCTCATCGTCGCGAACGTCGTCCCTGGCTTCCACGTGAGCTCGTTCTATGCCGCGCTCATCGCGGCGCTTGTTCTCGGGCTTGCCAACGCGGTCGTTCGGCCGATCCTGCTCATCCTCACGCTGCCGATCACGATCATCACGCTCGGGCTGTTCACGTTCGTCATCAACGCGCTCATGATCCTGCTCGTCTCGACGGTCGTGAAGGGGTTCGCGGTCGAGGGATTCGTCCCGGCGTTCGTCGCGGGCCTGTTCCTTTGGGTGATCTCGATGGGAACCAACTGGCTTATTCGTCATGCCGAAGAATCCTAATTGTGAACAATCATACGCTCGTGCTGTCGGTGGGAGGATCGATCGTCGTCCCGAACGGGGAGATCAACGTCCAGTTTCTCAAGGACTTTAAGAAGACGCTCGTGACGCAGGCAAAGAAGGGATGGAACTTCGTCATCGTCGTCGGCGGGGGTGGCACGTGCCGGACGTACCAGCGCGCGGCGAAGGAGGTGACCAAGGTGGCACCGGAGGACCTCGACTGGCTCGGGATCCACGCGACTCGGCTGAACGGCCATCTCATTCGAACGGTCTTCCGCGACATCGCGCACCCAGAGATGTACACGCATCCGGACGACGTCCCGAAGCGGTTCAAGGAGCACGTCGTCGTCGCCGCCGGATGGAAGCCGGGATGGTCGACGGACTACGTCGCCACGAAGATCGCCAAGCGCATCGGCGCCAAGATGGTCCTCAACCTCTCCAACACCGACTATCTCTACACCGCCGACCCGCGCACGAACCCGGACGCGACGCCCATCGAGAACATCTCCTGGAAGGATTTCCGCAAGATGGTCGGCGACGAGTGGGACCCGGGCATGAACGTCCCGTTCGACCCGGTCGCCTCGCGCCTCGCGCAGTCGGCAAAGTTGCAGGCGGTGCTGTTAAACGGAACGAATCTCAAGAATCTGAACATGTTGATTGACGGCAAGCCGTTCGTGGGAACGGTGGTCGGATAATGGCAAACGGGCGCATTCCTTGACAGAATCCGCCCGTTTTTCTATACTGCTCTCAACCAAGCCAAAGAAAGCGGGTTGTCCTCGAAAAAGGGGACATAAGTCCCGCTGAGGCAGCTCTCGCGACGATGCGTCGCGACGAATTCCTCTGCGACCTTGGTCGGAGAATTTTTTTAAAGGTCGAATCCAGTCACGACGTAACAGCAATCGTTACCTCGTAAACATTATCGCTATGCCAAAGACCCGTGCGCAGAAACAGGAGGTTATCACCGGGATCGCCGACCAGTTCCGCAAGATGAAGTCCGCCGTGTTCACCGTCGTGGGCGGATACACGATGGAAGACGCCGATTCGCTCCGCGCCAAGGGGCGCGAGGCCGGGGTCAAGTCGTTCGTGGCCAAGAAGTCGCTTCTCGAGCGCGCGCTCAAGGAGGCCGGACTCAGCGTGGACATCAGCTCCATCGAGGGAAGCATCCTCACCTCCGTCGCGTATAACGACGAGGTGGGCGCCGCCAAGATGATGGCCGATTTCCTCAAGCTCCGAAAGAACTCCCCGATGAAGATGGTCGGAGGAATCCTCGAGGGCAGCCTCATCGATTCCGCCGCCGTCACGACGCTTGCCAAGCTCCCTGGAAAGCAGGAGCTGTACGGCCAGCTGGTGTGGACGCTCAACGCCCCGGTTTCCGGATTCGTCAACGTCCTCGCCGCCAACATCCGCGGACTCGTCACCGTTCTCGGTGCGATCCAGGAGAAGAAGACCGCGTAACTTAACCCTAATCCTACAAATATGTCCGACGAAATCGTTGAGGTGCCGGCCAAGTTCCAGGCCCTCGTGTCCGAGATTGAGAAGATGTCCGTGATCGACCTTTCCGAGCTCGTGAAGGTGCTCGAGAACAAGTTCGGCGTTTCCGCCGCCGCCCCGGCCATGATGATGGCCGCCCCGGCCGGAGGAGCCGGAGCCGCCGCCGCCGAGGAGAAGACCTCCTTCGACGTCGAGATCACCGCCGCCGGAGACAACAAGATCAACGCGATCAAGGCCGTCCGCGAAATCACCGGCCTCGGCCTGAAGGAAGCCAAGGACCTGGTCGACGGAGCCCCGAAGATGGTCAAGACGGGAGTCGACAAGGCCACCGCCGACGACGTCCTCAAGAAGCTGACGGAAGCCGGAGCCACCGCGTCCATCAAGTAGTTTTGAAAAGCGCCCCGTCCTCTCGTGAGAGGCGGGGCGCTTTGTGTTTGGGGAGGGGATTGGGTAGAATGGCCGCGTTAAGAACGAACCGCATATCCCTATGGAAAACATTGAAATCCTTGCGAAATCCGGAGACCCGAAGGCGCTGACGGAGCTTTTTGAGCGGATGGAAGGGGCGGAGACGGAAGAGGAAGGGGAGGCGTACGGCCTCGCGTTTGACCGCGTGGCGTTCGAGTACGCGTTCGGCGACGGCACCGAATGGCACGAGTTTCAGAGCATCGCCCGGAGGTTTCTGGACCTCCAGTCCTTCGAGGACGAGGCGGTCACGAGCGAGAACTACGTCAACGATTTCCGCTTCGAGCTGACGGTTCTTGACAAGCTCGTCGAGACGGGCGCCGCCGGCGACCGAGCCGCCTCGGAGCGCGCCGCAACCCAGGAAGCCCTCGAGCTCGCCCAGCAGTCCGTCCTCGAAGCCCGCGCCGAGATGGAGTTCTGCGCGTTTTGGATCGATGCGGCCAAGGGGTGCCTGGTGTCGGATCGGTTCGTCGAACTCGGGGACGACGTGCTCAACGAGCTGATCGAGACTGTCGCGTATGAGGTGGACGGGGAGGAAGATGGCGGGTGTGATGATGAGGAGTGCGAGGATTGCGCAGGTGGATGTGAGGATTGCGATGAGGGTGGCGAGGAGGAGTGCGAGGACTGCGGGAAGAAGATGACGGAGTAGGAATGCTCAAAGCCAGCCGGTCACAATTTGTGGCCGGTTGTTTGGTATCCGCAACGATCTCGCTGGATCGTCGATGAATCTTACAGGCGCCTGCTAAGCCTAACCGATCATATTTTGATATGCCCAAGAAAGATCTGATGACGATTCGGGTGACGGTCATGTCCATAGGCGGGCGGGGAGCGAACGTGATGGAGCGGATCGCTGGGATGTCGCTCCCGGGGGTGCGTCTGGTTGGTGTCGGTGCGAAGGGGAAGACGTTCGACCGGCTCGTCCTTCGGGAGAAAATCGAGCTGTCCGGCAGGGGAATCACGGAGAAGCAGTCCGATATCAAGGCCATCGTCGAGCAGACGGACATCCTGTTCCTGCTCGGAAACGTCGCCGGCGAGGAAAGCGC